>JAFVPU010000040.1 GCA_017505165.1 Clostridia bacterium | reverse complement strand
ATTATGTGTTTGCCTTTGAGACCCTCCCAAGTAAAACTGGATCCTTCATCTGTCCTTCCAACCAACATAGAACCATCACATGCTGTCAGTTGAGCGAATATCTTTGGTACATTTTTCATGCCATTATTTATGATATAAACGACTGCTTCTGGACCGAGCAATCCTACATCTGCGCTTCCCGAAATGAGAGAGGTCATGACGGTATCACTTCCACCAGCATTAGTCAATTCAATTTCAATGCCTTCATCTTCAAAATAACCATTATTTATTGCTACATATAGAGGAGCATAGAAAATTGAGTGAGTAACTTCGCTAAGACGCAGTTTCTTATTGGATTTTCCTCCGCAAGCAGTGCAAAAACATGCAAACAAGCCAAGAAAAACCACTAGTAAAATAGAAAGTTTTTTCATTCATTCTCCTTTTTTATGGAAGAGTGGTCGATTTTCTTCCATAGTTTATAGTATGAAAAAGTTAATTTTTTGTTAATAATTTACATTATTATTGACAATTTTGTATTTATGTGTTATGCTAAAAATAGGAGAAAAGAATATGAACACTATTTTATCTTTTGTTAGTCCTTGGGAATTTATTTTGAGATACACAGTGATTGCTGGTATGATCATTATGGCTTTCGGTGTTGCAACACTTTTGCTTGCCAAGAAAATCACTATGGTGAAAAGAGGAACTGACTCTGTTGACAAAAACGACAAACTTTATGTTGCTTTGACTTTTGTTGGGATTGGTTTGATCTTGCTTGGTATGATTATATCTGTTTTGCCAGTGGAAGCAACACTTTATAAGGTGTAATATGCAACATTATTTCATAGATAAAGATCATAATGAATCTGATTTCTTTGAATTTAATGACGAAGTGCTAGGCTTGAATTTATGCTTTCGCAGTTGCGATAGCATTTTTTCAAAGAATCAAATTGATGATGGAACAAGAGCATTGCTTAACGCTATTTCAAAGAATATGACACTCAATGGTCATGGATTGGATCTTGGATGCGGTTTGGGGGTTATAGCAATTGCACTTATAAAACGTTTTGGTGTTACGTTTGATATGGTAGATATAAACGCTACTGCTGTTAAACTTAGCAAAGAAAATTTGATAAAAAATAATGTACAACATAGTGCAAAAGCATATTTTAGTGATGGATTTGAAAATGTTACTGACAATTTTGACTTTATTGCAACAAATCCGCCAATCAAGACAGGTAAAAAATTGTTATTTTCACTTATGGAAGGCGCTTTCAATCATTTGAAAGAAAACGGAACTCTTACATTGGTTATAAGAAAAGATCATGGAATGGAAAGCTTGAAAAAACACCTTATTTCTATATTTGGAAATTGTGAAATAATCACTAGAGATAAAGGTTATTACATATTGAATTCAATCAAAAATTAATGTGCTTATGGCACATTTTTTTGTTTTAAATTTGAAATTTAACAATTTTTTTACAAATTCATATATAAATTTGTTGACTTATAATTTTCAAAATTATAAAATTATATCAATAAGAATAAAAGGAGGGAAATAATTATCTTAAATATGAAGTTATTTCCTTTTTTGATTTGTTCTTGTTAAAAATTTTTTCAAAAAAAGGAGGAGGTTAAATGAAAAAGTTTTTAGGTAAATTGCCAGTTATGATCACATTAGTATCTTTGGCAGTAGTTATGTTGGTGGCTTACATTGTTATGCTTGTTCGTCCAGTAGCATATGGCTTCACTTATAAAGGAAAAGAAGATCTTTATGGAACAGGTAAGAAACAAGAAATTACAATGAAATTCAACAACGACAAATATGCTAGAACAACAATCAAAGGTGAGGAAGATGAAACTATCGTAGATGCTTGGATTTATCGTGATGGTAAGTACATTGCTCCAGTCGGTGGAACATTTAAAAAGGTTGTTAAAGCTAGTGAAACAGACAAAGTTTTCCTTGAAAAATTAGTTATTTCAGAAGATGCATATGATGAAATGGTAAAAACATTTAAAGAAGCAAAGAAAGAGCATCCGGAAGAATATAAGGAAGAATTGAAAGAAAGTGGCTATAAAGTTAATGCTTTCACTATGACAATCGGTGAAGGTAAAGATGCTGTTACTTATACTTGTACAGGATCAATTGTATTTGCTGCAGTTGGTGGTGTAGTATTGGTTGCATTGTTGACTTTCGGTGCTTTCTCAGTAGTTTACTTCATCAAAGGTAAAAAGAAAGCTTAATCAATATTTGATTGAAAAGAAAAGACGCTATTAAGCGTCTTTTTTCTATATTTAATATCAAAGATATTAAAATAACCAAATGTTATTGTTATTTATATGAGAACAATAAGTTTGAGCATAATATGGAACTGATAAATTTGAAACTGTTACGCAGTCATAACAATCGGATCGAAAATAAAAATAATACATAATTTTTCCTTTTGTATAATACATAATATGGTTAAATTAATATTTTGTTATTAATGTAAAATTTTCCAAAACAAGTTTTTTAATCGTAAAGATCAATAAAGATTGATGTTTACTCGTAAAGAAGCATATTATCAAAACCTTTATAAATAAAAACTGCCAAAATTAATCGTAAATATCAACAAAAGATTGATGTTTACTCGTAAAAAAGCATATATCAAAGATAATTTACAAATCAAAATCTTCCAAAATATGCTAAATTTTTTATGAGTAAAACGTTACTTTCTGCATATTATACATTAGGGAGTAATTATGCGCGAAATTGCATTAGCTTGCAAGATAAAAAATGAAGATATAATCGATTTTTTACATACAAATGTTGTGAACAGGATTGATTTTTGCAAATGTGTTATAACAAGATATTGTGATGATAATTTTTCTTATCTATTGTTTGCGTGTGATGAGATGTTTGCTTTCGCATGTGAAAAGATTTTGAGAGAAATCATTATAGAATACATTGAATCGGTCTACAAAGTAGGATATTTGAAAGCAAAAATAAAAAATCCACTTTCAAATACGTTGCCTTTCAATGCATACATCAAGATTTTGGCAGTTTTTGATAAAACTACTGATGAAAATGCTTTGTCAAATATAATACTGTTGAATCAGACTTTTTTTGTCGATAGTTTTATTGACTTTAGACTTGCTCCACTCAAAAAACATTGGAATAATTTGATAGAACTCAGCTCTGATAATTTGATGTTTTTCAATTCAGGCACTTTTGTTGATTTGATTAGATATTTGTTGAACACTATGGACAACATTGTCTATAAGGTCAAAGTTATTTGCGATGGAGAGAATTTCAGTGTATATAATATGAAGAATAAAAATGCAAAGATCACAAAAACTGCAGAGTGTCATAATTCTATGGATTTGATAAGCAATATACTTACATCTTGTCCTAGTTACATTGATATCTATGTCAAAAACGTAGAGAACAGCGAAGCAGTGAGTTTCCTTAGCAACGTGTATACAAATCGACTGAAAATCTATATGAGAAACTAATTGACAATCTGTATTATTATGTTATAATAATTTCAGTTGGAGGCTGTTATGGTTAGGTATGACGGATTGTCAAAAGCAGAAGTTTTGTGTGCTCTTTATAATAGAGCAAAATGTTTAGGATTGGGTGTACTTCATTATGAAAATAGAGAGATGACTATTGAAGAAGCCGAAAAGATCTTGAAAGTTACTACATCTTTTGATTATTTGAAGGGTAGAGTCATGAAAGTTGATTTGTCGGGAGATGAATCATTTGAAGAACGTTTTTATGACAGAGACAATGGCGAGGGTTCGGCTCAAAGTGCTGTTGATGATTATAAAATTGAAAAAATTAGTCCATACAAGTTATAAAATTATTGACAAAATAATTTTCAAAAAGTATAATAAAATTACTTAAAGAAAAATTTTCTTTTTCCGTTGTCGTTATATAGTTAGGCAACGGAATTCTTTTTTTAAAAATTTAATCAAAACACTTGCAATTTAAAAAACTTTGATTTATAATAAAGACATCTGAATAGATTATTGATTGGACAAGTAGGTTATGAGTCCCTGTTAAGAGAGAGTGCATGCTGGCTGGAATTTGCACATCATACTGATAAACGAAACCACCAATTAGATCAAGGCGAGTGAATTCTCGTGAAAGAAGTGAACAATTTTTTTGTTAATTAGGGTGGAACCGCGGTAATTATCGTCCCTTGGATTATCCAAGAGGCGTTTTTTTATTTTATGTTAAGATGCCAAAATAAACAAAAGAAAAGGAGGAAAGTATGGAATTTGTATATAATACTAGGGGAACATGTAGCTCACAAATAATCATTAATATTGATGATAAAAAAACAATAGAAAATGTCAAATTTATTGGTGGTTGTAACGGCAACACCAAAGGTATCAGTCAACTTGTCAAAGGTATGACCATTGATGAAGTGATAACCAAACTTGAAGGTACGACCTGTGGATTTAGGCCAACCAGTTGTCCTGACCAACTTGCCACCGCATTAAAGCAAATAAAAGAAAAGATATAGAAATAATAAGGAGAATAAAATGGAAGAAAAAGATATTGAATTATTAGAAAAAGAAAAAATGTATCGCCATAGCATGAGTCATATTCTTGCAAAGGCGATCAAACAATTGTACCCAGGTGTCAAAGTGGCGATTGGACCCGCTATTGACAATGGTTTTTACTATGATTTTGACAATTTGAGCATTGGACCAGATGACTTTGCAAAGATTGAAGACACTATGAGAGAAATTATCAATAGAAATGAAGATTTCACTCGTATTGAAGTGAGCAAAGCAGAAGCTTTGGATCTATTTAAAGATGAACCATATAAAATTGAACTCATCAATGAGTTGCCAGACGGAGAAACAATCACTGTATACAAGACAGGCGACGACTTCATGGATTTATGTCGTGGTCCACATGTTGAAAATACCAAATTCTTGCGTGGTTTTGCATATAAAATCAATCGTGCAAGTGGTGCGTATTGGCGTGGAAGTGAGAAAAACAAGATGCTCACTCGTATTTATGTGTATGGTTTCTTGAACAAAGATGATTTGAAGAAACATATCCAACAAGTCGAAGAAGCACTTCGTCGTGATCATAACAAGTTGGGCAGAGAACTTGGATTATTCACAACAGTTGATTACATTGGACAAGGTCTTCCAATTTTGCTTCCAAAGGGAGCTAGAATTGTTCAACTTTTGCAACGCTTTGTTGAAGATGAAGAACAACGTCGAGGATGGCTCTTAACAAAGACTCCTTTCATGGCAAAGAGCGATTTGTACAAGATCTCTGGACACTGGGATCATTATAAAGACGGCATGTTTGTTTTGGGAGATGAAGAAAAGGATAAAGAAGTATTTGCGCTTCGTCCAATGACTTGTCCGTTCCAATATCAAGCATATCTCAATCAACCTAGATCATACAAAGATTTGCCTTTGAGATACAATGAAACTTCTACTTTGTTCAGAAATGAAGAAAGTGGAGAGATGCATGGACTTATTCGTGTGAGACAATTCACAATTTCTGAAGGACACTTGATGTGTACTCCAGATCAACTTGAACAAGAATTCAAGTCATGTTTGGAACTTGCAATCTATATGCTCAAGACTCTTGGATTGTATGAAGATGCTTCTTATCGTTTCTCTCAATGGGATCCAAATAATCGTGAAAAATATATTGGCACAGAAGAACAATGGAACGAAGCTCAAGATATTATGAAAAATATTCTTGATCACCTTGAAATACCTTACGAAATTGGTATTGGAGAGGCTGCTTTCTATGGTCCAAAACTTGATATTCAAATCAGAAACGTTTGGGGCAAAGAAGATACTTTGATTACAATCCAAATAGACCAATTGCTTGCTGAAAAATTCGGTATGGAATATACAGATAAAGATGGATCAAAGAAAAATCCGTACATTATTCACAGAACAAGTATTGGTTGCTATGAAAGAACACTTGCTTATTTGATTGAAAAATATGCTGGAGCATTCCCAGCATGGCTCAGTCCAACTCAAGTGAAGATCATCACTGTCAGCGAAAACAACAATGCTTATGCACTTGAAGTTGAAGGGAAATTAAAGCAGGCAGGTCTTCGTGTTGAATCAGATCTTGACAATGAGTCAGTGGGTAAGAAAATAAGAAATGCTGTATTAGAAAAAACACCATATATTTTGGTGCTTGGCGACAAAGAAATGGCTGATGGAACAGTTGCTGTTCGCCGTCGTGGAAGTAAAGATACAGAGACAATGGGATACGAGGCTTTCTTGAGTGAAATATTGTTAAATATAGCAAACAAATCTCTTAATGTTTAGTATCAAACTCATGTCTTATATGTAACTACAATGAAAAAACTACAAGCGAAAACTTGTAGTTTTTTTGTTTTTAATATTTTTGTTTTTAATAGATTATACCAGTGAGTTTTCTGTTGAAAGAATCTTTGATATCTTCCAATCTAGACAAAATTTCATCTGCTTTTTTAACACATTTAGGGAACTCATACTGTACAGAAAAATCTTTATAGGTTTGAATGCTTTGTTTCATTTGGCTTATATTATCATACAAGTGTTCAACTTCTTTATCAGAGAGTGAGTTGAAATTTGCGATTTTATATTCCATAGTGTAGAATTGAGATTCTGCAATTATTAAATTTGCCATAATTCTTTTGCTTAAGTCGTTTGTAAATTTTTCGTCTTCTGATTTTGTTTTTTCATTGTCTGTTAAGCTTTGCTTTTTCTTGAATAATTTTTCAAATAATTTCATAATGTCTCCTTAAAATTGATAGTAATTGCCTTTTGTCAATGAACGAAATAAATTCTTTTCATTTGATCTGAGCCTTTTTATTATTTTCTTGCACTGAATCATTGTTTCTTCCATCTCATAATGTTTTGCGTTTTCGTAACAATTTTCTGTCATATCACGCAATTCGTTGAGTTTTTTCACAATTCTATTCAAATCATTTCTTGATCCGTTTTTGTTAATTTCGCCCTCAAGTTTGTTTACTTCAATCTTTATGCTTTTCAAAAGATTCTTGATATCTTCTTCATAATTGATGTTTTTATATATTGATTTGTTGATAAGATTCATATTGGCTCCTATAGATACATGTAAATAATAATACAAAATATAACTTTTGTCAATAGTAAAACAATTTTTAAAACTTTGTAAAAATGGTTGACAAACATAAATTTATATGTTATTATCATGTCGTAAAAGTAGGAGTACCACTTCTCACCTTGGAGCAAATGAGCGACAATGGTCATGAAATTATTAATATAGTGTTGGCAAATTTTTGCTGATATTGTAATTATAATGTGGGACGCTCTTACATAAAGTGAGCCCGTTTTTTTATGGGTAGGAGGAAATTTGAAAGAAACACTTAAAAATGAACAAATTGTTCTAGCAGAGGTTCGTCTTATCGGACCACAAGGTGAGCAACTCGGTATTGTATCAAGTGAGGTTGCTCTACAAAAGGCTCAAGAGGAAGATCTTGACCTTGTTCTTATCGCGCCAGATGCGAAACCACCAGTTTGCAAAATCATGGATTATGGCAAGTATAAATTCGACGAACTTAAGAAACTCAAAGATCAAAAGAAGAATCAAAAAGTTTTGAAAGTGAAAGAAATGACTATGTCTATGACTATTGACAAACATGACTTGGAAATCAAGGCTAAACAAGTTTGCAAATTTTTAGCAGAAGGAAGCAAAGTGAAAGTTTCAATCCGTATGAGGGGTAGACAAATGGCTCGTCCTCAAGCAGGTGTTGAGATTTTGAACGCTTTTGCAGAACTTTGCGCTAGTGTCGGTCAAGTAGAAAAGGCCCCTGAAGTAAATGGACGCAATATCTTTATGTCATTAGCACCAATTTCTAACAAAAAATAAATTGTTGGATTCCTGCTTAAGCAGAAAAATATATAAGGAGAATAATTATGCCAAAAATTAAAACAAGAAGAGCTGTTGCAAAACGTTTTGAAGAAACTGCTACAGGCAAAATCAAACGTACTCGTGATGGCAAAGGCCACATTTTGACTAAAAAATCTCGTAAGAGAAAAAGAAATTTGAGAAAAACCGCTTATGTTTCAAAGCAATTTGAAAAGAACATAAAGGGTATGATTTAGGAGGCGAGCTATGAGAATTAAACGTGGTGTAAACGCTGTTAAAAAACGTCGTACTATCTTGAAAGAAGCTAAAGGTTATGTTGGCGCTAAGTCAAAACTTTATAGAGTGGCACGTGAAGCAGTTATGAAATCTGGACAATACGCTTATGTTGGTCGTAAGTTGAAGAAACGTGATATGCGTTCTCTTTGGATCGTACGTATCAACGCTGGTTGTCGTGAAAACGGAATCAGCTATAGCAAGTTCATCAATGGACTTAAACTTGCTGGTATTGATCTCAATAGAAAAGTGCTTGCAGATATCGCTGCAACAGACAAAAACGCTTTTGCTAAACTTGTTGAAAAAGCAAATAAAGCACTTGCAAAATAGAGAAGAAAAGTTGTATCATTATGATACAATTTTTTTGTTTCGATATTGACAAATCGTGTATCATGTCTTATAATTCATGTCGAAGGAGAATTTATGGTAAATAAAATAATCAAGAAAAACGAAAATCAAACAAAAACTGGATATAGCAGAACAAAAGCTATGAAAATTTATGCAGAAAAAGTAAAAGAGCAACAAAATAAAAAACAAAATGATAAAAAAGAAGAATCTAAAATTAGTTTGTTTGATGCTTGTATGTAATAGTCGATAAGGATTGTGTGATTTGCACAATCTTTTTTTATTTTATAAAAAAATATTTATTTCTAGTAGCTTTTTGTTTGCCTAAATTTATGATATTTGGTATAATTTTGGTATGAATCTCACCAACAAAGATATCAAGAACTTGAAAGATAAAAAATTCCGCAGAAACAACGGATATTTTTTGGTTGAAGGGAACAAATTTTGTCATGATCTATTAAACACAAATGTTGAGATTGTTTATACAATCACTACTGACAAAAATCTCACAGGATTTCCTAACATTGAAATTGTGAGTGAGAAGATGCTGAGTTCTCTTGCAACTACGGTTACAAATCAAGATATCGTTTGTGTGTGCAAGAAGATTGATTATGGACTATCTTCAATTGGTAATTCACTGATCCTTGACAATCTTCAAGATCCTGGCAATGTAGGGACACTGACTCGTTCTGCAATGGCATTTGGATTCGAAGACATTTATCTTGTTGGTGGAGCTGATCCATATAGCGAGAAAGTGATAAGAAGTTCGGCTGGACTCATAATGAGTGCAAGAATTCATGAAGTGAGTTTTGAAGATATCAAGAACAATAAAAATCAAATTGCAGATAATTTTGTTGTAGCCGATATGAGTGGTGAAAATATTGACAAAATTAGTTTACCAAAAGGTAAAATTGCTGTTATAGTCGGCAATGAAGGACAAGGTGTGAGTAATGAAATGATGATGATTGCTGACACAACAATTTCAATACCAATGTCGCACAAGGTTGAAAGTTTGAATGCTGGTGTGGCAGGTAGTATTGTTATGCAAAAATTAGGAGTTAAATTTTAAGGAGAAACAAAAATGAGTGGACATAGTAAATGGAATAACATTAAAGGTAGAAAAGAAAAATCAGACGCAGAGCGTAGCAAGATATTCACAAAAGTTGGCCGTGAAATCATGGTTGCTGTGAAGGAAGGTGGCATAAATATTGACACAAACAGCAAACTCAAGATGGCAATTGCAAAAGCTCGTCAATACAATATGCCAAATGATAGAATCAACAATATCATCAAGAAAAACAGTGAAGTTGACAATTCAAATTTCAGCGAACTTACATACGAAGGCTATGGTATTGGTGGAGTTGCTGTGTTGGTGAAATGCTTCACTGACAACAACAATCGTACAGGTAGCGACGTAAGATACGCTTTTGACAAATTTGGCGGAAGTCTTGGTTCAAGTGGTTGTGTGTCTTATATGTTCGATACAAAAGGTGAAATCGTTCTTGAAAAGACTGAAGGATTTGATTCTGACAGTGCAATGATGATTGCAATTGAAAACAATGCGATTGATTGCGAAGATGATGAAGTTTTCACTGTTTACACTGAACCTAGTGCAAACGTAGTAAATGATATGGTGGCTGCTTTTGAACAAGCAGGATACAAGATTTTATCATCAGGCGTTGAGATGATACCATCAAATTTCATCAAGTTAAATGATGCTCAACGTGAAACATTTGAAAAAATGATTGACAAACTTAATGAAAGTGATGACGTCGTTGATGTTATTCACAATATGGATGAAGAAGAATAGGACGGATTTATGAATACAGATGATACACTTACCGATATTATACAAAAGCTAAACGACAATAGAAGCAAGTTGTCTGCACTTTTTTCGCTATATAATTCCTCAATTTTGTCTGCTGAAGATAATCGCGTCGTTTTGTCGAGTTATTATGAACAAATGATTGACTATAAAAACGATTTGAGCATGCTTTCAAATTCTATTTATTCAGCCAAGAAAGATGAAAGAGAAAGCTTGTTTTTGAAAAACAAATCAAAAATTAAACGTCTCAATCTTGAAGTGAAAGATTTGGGTGATAATTTTGAAAATTCTTGTAATAGTTACAAGATAGCATTGCAGAATTGTGGCTCTCTCAAGACCGAATATAAGCACGAAGTTAGTGAACTTTGCAAACAATTCAAAGCTGGTTTGAATGAAGAAACTTCTCCTTATTTAATTAAGGGATATAAACAACAAATTCGTATTATAAAAGCCATTTTGGATCGTATTGAGCAAGTTATATCTGACTATAATATCAAAAGAAACAAGGTCGAAGAAGACAATACACGCTTCAGTGAATTATACCAAAGTGTCAATTTGATGCTCGACAAGTTGAAGACAATAGCATAGAAGGAGTTTATGAGAGTTTTAGGCATTGATCCAGGATACAATATTATTGGCTATGGTGTTATCGAGACTGATGGTTGCAAAGTGGTTGATTATGGAGTGATCACTACTCCAAAAACCATGTCTATCAGTGAAAGATTACACACTATTTTCAAAGCCTGTAATGAGCTGATGGAAACATTCAATCCGGATCAAGTCGCTTTCGAAGAACTCTTTTTTAATACAAACTCAACTACTGCGATTCCGGTGGCGGAAGCAAGAGGAGTATTAATTGTTGCTTGCAAGGAATATACCGATAAATTATTTGAATATACACCGCTTCAAATCAAACAGGCACTGACAGGGAATGGACGAGCAGAAAAAAAACAAGTGCAATTTATGGTCAAAAATATTTTGGGACTAAGTTCTGTGCCAAAACCTGATGATGCAGCAGATGCGTTGGCAGTGGCATTATGTCATATGCAGACAAATAGCATAATGAGTGATAATTCAATGTAAGGAGAAATATGATCAATTTTATAAAAGGTATTTTAAGAGATAAAGATTTTGACAATGTTACGGTTGAGTGCGGTGGCGTTGGCTTTAATATTTTTGTTACAAATAGTTGTATGGCAAGTCTCCCTAGTGTTGACGAAGAAGTGAAGATTTATACGTATATGCATGTCAGAGAAGATGAAATGAGTCTTTATGGATTTGTGAGCCCTGAAGAGAAAAAGTTGTTCTTGCAACTTATTTCAGTCAGCGGTGTAGGAAGCAAGACTGCGATTCAAATCTTGTCTGCTGAACGTATGGGCGAGATAGTGAAAAGTATCGTTGATGAAGATGTGAGAGTGATTGCTGGATGCAAAGGTATTGGCAAGAAAACTGCAGAGCGAATTATCGTTGAACTCAAAGATAAAATCAAACCATTTGATTATATCTTGCCAACTGACACTATGTATAAGGTTGTTGACAATAGCTATATTGATGATGCAGTAACAGTTCTCACTAGTCTTGGACTTAGCAAAGCAGATGCAGAAAAGAAAGCAAAAGCAGTCGCAGAATCAAACGATACAGCAGAGCAAATTATTGCAAAAGTTCTTCATAATATGGGAGAATAACATGGAAGATTTAAGTATCAAATACGCAATAGATTTCATGAACAAAATGGGATATTCTTGGGACGGAAGGATAACAGATACAAGAATAATTTCAACAACAAATAACGATAAACCTACAACCATTGAAGAATTCTTCCAACCAATATTTATAATGCTAAATAATGAAGAAAAAGCAATTATTTTTTATGATGAATGTGATGACCAACCAAATTGTATAATTTATAATTACAAAGACGGAATATTTGTTATAGAAAAAGATTTGACAAACGATTGGATCGAGTTTTTAAAAGGAAACAATATCAAATTTTAGCAACTATATATTTCAAATAATCTACAAAAGGAGCATATATGGACGAGAGAGATAGATTTATATCAAGTACAAAAAATATGAGTGATGTCGAGGTCGAAAACAAACTTCGACCTATGTCTTTTGATGAATATGTTGGACAAGAAAAGATCAAATCAAATTTGAAAGTCTATATCGCTGCGGCAAAGAAGAGAAAAGAAGCTCTCGACCATGTGTTGTTATATGGACCGCCAGGACTTGGAAAGACTACACTTAGTCATATCATTGCGAATGAAATTGGCAGTCAAATCAAGATAACTTCAGGTCCAAGTATTGAAAATGCAGCGGATTTGGCAGCAATTCTCACTAATCTTGGCACGAATGATGTTTTGTTTATAGACGAAATTCACAGGCTTAGCAAATCGGTTGAAGAAATACTTTATCCAGCTATGGAAGACTATGCTCTTGACTTTATTGTAGGAAAAGGTCCAAGCGCAAGAAGCATGAGATTAAAAATCCAACCTTTTACTTTGATTGGTGCAACAACAAAAGCTGGTAATTTGTCTAGTCCACTTAGAGATAGATTTGGCGTTTTGTGTAGACTTGAATTATATTCGGTTGAAGAAATTGCAACCATTATTACACGTTCTGCAAATATTTTAGGCATTGATATAGAAGATAATGCAAGATATGAAATTGCAAGAAGGAGTAGAGGTACACCAAGAATAGCCAATAGATTATTAAAACGTGTACGTGATTATGTGCAAGTGGAAGATAAGAACATTATCACTGAAACAGATGCGAAGAAAGCACTTGAACTTATGGATATTGACGAAAATGGTCTTGACTTTGTTGACAAGCGTATTCTTCGTGCAATGATAGATAAGTTTGGCGGCGGACCTGTTGGATTGGAGACTTTGTCTGCAACAACAAACGAAGAAGTTTCAACCATTGAAGATATAGTTGAACCATATTTATTGCAACTGGGCTTCATAATTCGTACTACAAGAGGAAGAATGGTAACAAGAAAAGCATATGAGCATTTCAATCTTCCAGTGCCAAAAAGTTTGATGATTGACGACGAGGGAGAAAATGAATAACACAGAATACACAAAACTCAGTACTTATGATTATTTTCTTCCAGAAGAGTTGATTGCTCAAACCCCACTAGAAAAGAGAGATGAGAGTCGTCTTTTGGTTTTTAATAGAAATACAAAAGAGATAGAACATAAGCAATTCAAAAATATATTAGATTTCTTGCGTCCCGGTGATGTTCTAGTTGTCAATAATACAAGAGTTTTGCCTGCTAGGATTTTTGCATACAAAGAAACAGGAGCAAAGGTTGAATTATTATTGCACAAGAGATATTCTTTGACAGACTGGGAAGTTGTGATGGGTAATGCAAAGCGTGTCCATATAGGAAATATCCTCACAATAAACGAAGAACTCAAATGTGAACTCATAGAAATAAAAGAAGATGGAAATCGTGTTGTTAGATTTATTTATAATGGTGTTTTTGAAGATATTTTAAATCGTGTTGGAAGCATGCCATTACCTCCATATATTCATAAAAAGCTAAAAGATAAAGAAAGATATCAAACAGTATATAATAAGGTTGTGGGTAGCTCGGCGGCTCCTACAGCTGGATTACATTTTACAAAAGAACTTTTGAAAAAAGTACAAGATATAGGGGTTGAGATAGTTGAAGTTACACTTGATGTAGGTCTTGGAACTTTCCGCCCATGCAAGGATGAAGATATAACTCAACATATAATGCATACCGAACATTATAGTATGAGTCAAGAAGTTGCAGATAAAATAAATAAAGCGAAAGCAGAGAACAGACGAGTGATTGCAGTTGGAACAACAAGTGTGAGAACTCTTGAATCTGTAGCTCAAAAATTCACACCTTTGATAGCAGATGATGACAACACAAGTATATTTATTTATCCACCTTATGAGTTCAAAGTTGTTGATGCATTGATTACTAATTTCCATTTGCCGAAAAGTACTTTAATCATGCTTGTAAGTTCATTTGCTGGATATGAAAACACTATGCGCATTTACAACGAAGCTGTAGATAATAAATATAGATTTTTCAGCTTTGGTGATGCTATGTTTATTGAATAAAAGGAGAAGTTGTGAAAAATAGTCAAATAGTTAAAGAAATTATTGAAACTCTTGAAAAAGAACACTTAAATTTATATCATGACATTACAAAAGAAAAATTGACAGCATACGTAAAATCAATTTCATGGGATAAATTGAATGACATGGAGTTTGATAGAGAGATGCTCAAACTTTTCCATCAATTCAAAGATGCTCATACAAATTACTATTTGTCAAAAGAAAAGAATTTACAAAGATATGAAAACAAATTTGAATATATAAATCGAGTGTCTTATGTCATAATTGATGGAAAATATCATGAGGTTTTAGAAATCAATGGTAAGCCTATGAAAGGAATAGTTAAATCTATGACCGAATTATTGACTTACGAAACTGATGCTTGGAAAAACAGTAGATTAAATGTTCGATTGAATTTTGCGTATTATTATAAAATGCTTGGTATAACCAAAGACGATAAGTTGAATCTAAAGGTGAAAAGAGGCAATAAAGTCTTTGAGTATCAAACAAAAGAAATGAATATCGAGAAATTGATCAATTCTTATGATAAACCAAAGAATTATTCGTTTGATATTGTGGATGATAATGTTATACATATAAAATATAATGTATGTCAAGAGATGAAAAATTATCCTTTTGATCAATTTGTCAAAGATGTCAAAAAAGCATGCAAAGAGAACAAAATTGAAAAGTATATAATGGACTTGAGAGGTAACACTGGTGGTGATTCAAGTATAATAAAGCCATTGGTTGATTTGATTGAGAAAATGGAACTCAAAGGTGTTGTATTGATTGATAATGGAGTTTTCTCATCAGGTAGATTTGCTGTTGCTGACTTCAAAAAGAGATTTAACACTCCATTGATAGGACAAAGCACTGGTGGTGCAGCAGCATCCTACGGATACAATAAAAATTTAATGGTAGAGAACAAGAGTTTTTCTTGTTCAATTAGATATTGGGATTTTAGTGATGTCTTTGGTTATACTGGAGAAATCAAACCAGATATTTTCGTTACTAATAGAGTAATTGATAGGGAAAAAGAGTTCGACAATCAACTCGACACGGCCCTAGATATTCTTTATCCTAAAAAAAGTATTAAATTAGATTTGAGCAAAGATTTTCAATTTAAATTATAATAGGAGAAATACTGATGAGAAAGTTTTTTATCATTTTATCGATAATAGTATCAATAGCAATAATTTCAATTGCTTCATATTTTATATACAAAGAAATAAGACAAAATAAATATAACAAAAAAGCACGTGCTATTTGTGCTGAAATGCATTTGCCAACAATAGATATAAAGACCGAAAAAGGTAAATTGCCAAAAGACAAAGAAAATTATGTAAATTGTTCTTTCAAAATATCAAACTGTGAGAATGAAAAGTATAATATTGAAATAAAAATGGCAGAAAAATATGGTAGCAAAGATTCGGTAGGGATTAGATTACGAGGAAATTCAACTTCCAAATTACCAAAGAAACCTTATCGTATCAAATTTGGAGATGAACAAGAAATTTTAGGTCTAACTGAAGCTAAAAGTTGGGTATTGCTTGCTGATTATTTTGATTATTCTAATATGAAAAATTATACTGCATTTAATTTTGCAAAGAAACTAAATAATATGGATTTTGCTCCGTCTGCAAACCATGTGGCATTATTCTTGAATGGGGATTTTAAAGGCTTGTATCTTTTGACCGAGCAAATGGATGAAAAAGAAGGCAGAACAAATGTTGAGCCAGAAGTTGATTTTACCGCTGAAGATAAAGAGTTTCCATTCCTTATAGAGATGGATAGAAGTGCTTCAAAAGAAGGTATAACAGGGGTTGACAACTTCAATATTGATGGTTTTTATCCTATAGAAATCAAATATCCAGAATCAGATGAAAGAAAGATTAAAGATGTAGATGATGATATCGTTTACGATTATATCGAAGAATATATGTATGCTGTTTTGAAGACTCTTGAAACGGGAGGAACAACAAATGTTTCATTTAGAAATAATAATCTAGTGAGTTTCTCTGATCTTGTGGATGTAAATTCTTTGGTTGATTATTATTTATGTAATGAAATTATGCTCAATTTTGACAACACCTGGGGAAGTATTTATATGCATAAAAAGGCTGATGGTAAGTTGATGTTCGGCCCTGTGTGGGACTTTGATATAGCAATGATGACTTCATATAATAAGAAGTCTAACAAAACGAATGTAGATGAATCAAAAATTTTATATTTAGCAAAACATTCAAAGATATTCAATTTGTTTTTGAAGAATGAAGATAATTATAAATTGGTTACAGATCGCTGGAATGAAATAAAAGATGAATTAAAATCTGTCAAAGATCAATTGGTTGAATACAAGGAATATATAAATGATATAGCTATTTTGGATGCGAAATATTGGTATTGGTTCAAAGGTAAAAAGAAATTCAATACAGAATATGACAATGTTATAAGATTCCTTGATAATAGATTTGAATTTTTGGATTCAACATTCAACAAAGAATTTAGTGAATTTTCAAAGTTGTTGTAATATAGAGATGCTTTGCATCTCTTTTTCATTGACAAAATAAGATTTAAGTGTTAAATTGTATTGAATAAAGGACATTTTATGGCAGAAAATTTTAGTTTTGAAACATTACATATAGACAAGAATAGCGGTACAAGAACAGGGGTTTTTCATACTCCACACGGAGATATTTATACTCCAATTTTTATGCCGGTTGGTACTCTCGCGACAGTAAAATCATTGACTAGTGATGATCTTTATGATTTGGGAGCACAAATCATTCTTGCAAATACATATCATCTTCACATTCGTCCTGGTGATGAATTGATTAAACGTGCGGGTGGAGTACATAAATTTATGAACTTCAATCGTCCTATGTTGACAGATAGTGGTGGCTTTCAGGTCTTTTCTCTATCTAATCTTAATAAAATCACAGATGAGGGTGTTGAATTTAGAAATCACCTAAGCGGTGCAAAGATGTTTTTCACACCTGAGAAGGTAATGGAAATCGAAAATAACATAGGAGCAGATATAATTATGGCTTTTGATGTATGTTCTGCACCAGAAATTAGTCATAAAGAAGCAAAACTTGCTATGGAAAGAACGCATGATTGGTTAATTCGTTGTTATGATACTCACAAGAATCCGAATCAAATGTTATTCCCAATAGCTCAAGGAAATTTCTATGAAGATTTGAGATTGGAGAGTATCCGCTTTGTTAAAAAGTATGCAAAATGTGGCTTGGCTATTGGTGGTTTGAGTGTTGGGGAAACAAAAGAAACCATGAAGAAGATGCTTGATGTAATCAGACCTGAGTTGCCAGATGACATGCCAAGATATTTGATGGGAGTAGGGACTCCTGATTATATTTTCGAAAGTGTAGAGCGCGGAATAGATATGTTTGATTGTGTACTTCAAACAAGAGTTGCAAGAAACGGTCTCGCAATGACTAGTCATGGAAAAGTTATTTTGAAGAACGCTAAATATAAAGAAGATTTTTCAACCCTAGACCCTGAATGTGATTGCTATTGCTGTAAAAATCATACAAAAGCATATCTTCACCACCTTGTTATGTGTAATGAAATTTTGGCTGCAAGACTCTTGAGTCTTCATAACATTCGCTTCACACTCAAAATGATGGAAGAGATGAGAGACGCCATAAATAATGATAGATTCTTGAAATACAAAAAAGAATTTTACGAAAAATATGGAATAAATGATTAGACAATATATGATAAATAACTAAAAAAATTAATAATTTTCGACTTATTTTTGTTTGCCTAATATAATAAAATTTGATAGAATATATTCGAAATTAAAAGGAGAAATTATGGACGCATATACTATATTTATGTTGGTATTATTAGTTGCATTCGCAGTCTTGCTTGTTATGAGTGCAATGAGAAAGAAAAAGGCTGTTGCGCAAACACAAGAAATGAGAAACGAGCTCAAAAAAGGCGACAAAGTTATGACTGATTCTGGAATTGTCGGTGAGATTGTTGATTCTTATGAAGAAGAAGGATATAAATATTTTGTTTTGAAATCTGGAAGAAAAGAAAACGTAAGTTTCTTTTCGGTTCATGCAAATGCTATTTACTATGTGTTTGGTAAAGATGATATGGTTACTTCATCAAAAACAATCGAGTCAAAGATTGAAGATGAAATTAAAACTGATAAACCTGAAATAAAAGAAGAAGCACAAACTGAGAAAAAAGAGCCAGCAAAGAAATCAACTCAAACAAAGAAGAAAACAACAAAGAAATAATAGAAAGCACCTAAGATTAGGTGTTTTTTGTTTTGTATAATTTAACGACATTATAAGACAACATTTTATCACTTTTTCAATAATAATGGCCTGAATTGATAATAGATTAATGTAGGGAGGAAATATGAAAAAATTGAAAATGATAAATTGGTCGGATGTTGTTGCGGTCTTAAAAGCTTGTTTGATAGGAATTGTTGCAACTTTGATAGGAGTAGTGGTGTTGGCGGTTGTGTTAAAATTCGCCGATTTACCAACAAAATACGTGAGCTATATCAACGATATAATCAAGATATTATCACTCTTTATTGTTATTTGGATTATCAGTAGAAAGACGAATGGAAAATTGCTTATCAAAGCTGTGTTTGCTGGTGCAGTTTATTCGTTATTAACTCTTATCATCTTTTCAGCTCTTAATGGTGGAGTCCAATTTAATGCTTCAATAATATATGATTTGTTATTTGCTGTGATTTCTTCAGTTATTATAACAATAATTCTTAACTTAATTACAAGGAAAACAATTTAAAATAAAAGGGCAATATTTGAATAAATATTGCTTTTTTTTAACTTAAATTTGCTTTGAAACTCAAATTTTGGTCAATAATAATGAAGAAAGATTATTTACAACAAGAAAAATTTGTAAAAATATAAATATTTGCAATCTTTATAACTACAAATGTTTGACAATTTTTCTTTGTTGATTTATAATAGTTTGTGAATTGGGAGAATTTATGACTAAAAGACGTTCAAGATGCTTATTTATTATTTTCGCAATCATTTTGGTTGTATGTTTAATTGCTAGTTTTGTGAATTTTACTTATCCATTTTCTGTGAAAGGTAATTATTATTCTTATTCAAGCTTCTTGTCTAACATGAAGTTGGGTGAAGATTTGGATTCATCTGTCAAAATTGTTTATAGAACTGAAACTGGCGTTGATGATTACGATAAACAAAGACAGGCTACAATGCATGAATTGAGAGAAATTTTGAAAGCAGAAGGTTATTATGATGTCAATCTTGCTGAATATGGTGATGACGGAATTGCACTTACTGTTGGAAATATTCTCAACAAAGATGAAGAAAATAAAGTATTAGATTTGTTTAGCAATCCTGCTAATATCTCTTTTGCTATGGAAAATGACCATACAAAAGCTTTTGCAAATGCAAAAGATGTCAAGAGTGTAACAGCAAAAAGTGGTCAATCATATGCTGAAGACGGAGTGAATATAGTCAATGTTAACTATGTTGAGATTGAGTTTAAAGATTCTGTGAAAGATAGAATTGCAAAAGATACATCATCTGGTGGTACAATGTATATCTTCTTTGGTGAAACATTGTTTACTTCAATGTCTATGTCCGGTGGCATAACAGAAGGTGTAATTCAGATGCAAAGTAGTATTTTCACTGATAAGGTTACAACTCAAACTTATGCAAACAGAATCAAAACTGGAACATTGTCTCTTAGTTTGACAAAATTATATTCATCAACAAATACTCCAAGCTATGGCAATGGAGCAGGTGTTTTGGTTGGTATAGCATTGGCTGTTATGTTTATTGTAGGAACAATTTATATGATCGTTAAGTACAAACATCTCGGTTGGTTGAGTATGTTTGCAAATTTGTTCTATTTGGTTATCGGAATGTTCTTGATTCAATCTATTCCTTTGGTTCATATCAATTTGGGTGGAATATTGGCAATAATATTGTCTTACATGTTGTTGCTTGATGGAACAATTGCAATATTTGATGGCGCTAAGAAGAATTATCAATCAGATGTAAAACTTCATATAGCACTCAAGTCTTCTCAAAAAGATAATTTGATGAGAATAATAATCTTGAATTTAGTTGCTCTTGTTTCTGGATTTGTATGCTTGTTTATGCCAGCAGCTGCTATTCAATCATTCGGTTGGATTATGCTTGTGTTATCGTTTGTGAATGTATTTATCACATTAGTGATGTTGAAATTGTTTATCAATATGTACCTTCCTTTTAATAGTGAAAATGGAAAGAAATGCAATTTCCACAAAGGAGGTAAAAATGCTTAATAAAGATTTTTCGAAATCAAATTTAGACTATATAAACAAGAATAGATTCAAATTACTTGGAGTAACATTATTCTTGATTTTAGGACTCATTATCGCTTTGATTTTTGGGTTTAATGGTAACTTTGAAATGAAGGGTTACAATGAATTTAATGTAACAGTTGGAACAATGGAAAAATCCGACAGAAAAGATGCTTTGAAGGATATTGAAAAAATAGTAAATTCATATGATGCATCTTATGATTCTTATTCAATCATTGGAGATGGTGGAAGTACTGAAGTTGTTATTAGATATACAAAAAACATTTCTCAAGAGAAACAAATAAAGATCAATGAAGAAATATGCACTGAGTTAGGAATTGAACAATCTATGGTTACTGAGCATACTCATGTAGGTGCTAGTGTAAGAGCAGAAGATTATATTTTCTGTGCAACTGCAATCTTGATTATACTTTTGGTTGCAAGCATATTCGCAATGATTAGATATAATGTTCCAAGTGCTATAGCTCTTGTTGCAACTTCTGCTGTTGGTAATCTTGGTTTCATGAGTTTTGCTTCTATACTTCGTTTGAGTGTCGGACTTAGTTATTTCGCAATGTTGGTGGCACTTAATGTTTTGATGATTTACTTTGCATTCAATGTTTTTGAAACGATAAGAAAGGAGAGTTGGTTGAAAGGTAATGACTATGCTATGGCTATCAAGTCGAGTATGAAACATAACAGAGCAAGATTCAACTTCATTGCTATTGCTATTGCTGTTGTTGGATTATTATTCGTTATTATTGGCACTCCAACGATAAAATATATATCAATTAACATTATGTTCATGGCTGTTTCTGTGCTTGCTGCTAGTTGCTATATTTTACCATTCTTCTGGAATATGTTGATTGCATACAAAAAATCAAAGAATTCTATTAAAAAGAATAAATAGGCTGGTTTTGTTTTTGACCAGCAATGGTCGAATAAAAGCAAAGCCTTTCATTATGAAAGGCTTTGTTGCTTAAAAAGAGGATTATGAAATATATTTGTACTTTAAATGAAAACATTAATGAAGATTTCGTATCCGAGATGAGTAAGTTGTATAACTTAACAGATCATCTTGTTCGTCTTTTATATTCTCGTGGTATTAACACACAAGAAAAATTGAAACACTATTTAAAACCTGGTTTGAGCGATTTGTATGATCCTTATTTATTCGAAAACATGGAAGCAGTTGTTCAAAAAATTGAAGATCATATTGCGAAAAATCATAAAATTTTAGTTTTCGGAGATTATGATGTGGATGGTATAACTGCAAGTGCAATTCTCATCAAATATTTCCGCTCAGTAGGTGCTATAGTTGACAATTATATGCCTAACAGGTATGAAGATGGATATGGTTTAACAATTGACACAATCAATAAAATTTTTGATGATAATAAGCCAGATTTAATTATAACAGTTGACTGTGGTATTACAGCTGTCGAGGAGACCGAATATATCAAATCAAAAGGTGTTGATATTATTATAACAGACCATCATGAGAGAGGAGAAATTCTTCCAGATGCCTTGATTATCAATCCAAAACTGAGTGAAAAATATCCTTTCCATGCACTTTGTGGTGCTGGTGTTGCGTTTAAACTTGTTCAGGCATTAGCTGGAATAAATGTTGCCAAAGAATATATTCCTATGTGTGCAGTTGCAACAATTGCTGATATAGTTGAACTACTTGATGAAAACAGGGTTATTGTTTCGCTTGGATTGAAAGAAATCAACAAACTTCCAATAGGAATCAAAAAACTCATGCAAGAGTGTGGTGTTCCAATGAATTGCAAAGCAAGTGATATTGCATTCAAGTTAGCGCCGAAGATCAATGCTGCTGGACGAATGGGCTCTGCTGAAACTAGTTTGAAGTTATATTTAGAAACAGAACAAAATGAAATCAAATTGTTGTGCAAACAAATAATTAATTTCAATCTTGAAAGACAAAGATTGTGTGATAAAGTTTATAATGATGTTAAAGATGATTTGAAAGGGAAAGATATCTTCAGGATCAATGCAATTGTGCTTTCAAGTCCAGATTGGGATAGTGGTATTCTTGGAATTGTTTCTGCACGTATTGCAGAGGAATTTCATAGGCCTACATTCTTGTTCAGTCAAGTTAAAGATGAATTAATAGGTTCATGTAGAAGTGTCAATGGAGTAAATGTTCATACATTGCTTAGCAGTATGACTCACATATTGACAAAGTTTGGTGGTCATCCTATGGCGGCTGGATTAACATTCAAAGTTGAGCATTTTGACGAATTTGTTGCTCTTACAAATGAGTATGTAGAGGAAAACTTAGACAAAATAGCATTCTTGCCGACTAAATCTTATGATTTTGCACTTGATGAAAGTGAAATAACAACAAAGTTTGTTGAAGATATTGATAAGCTTGAACCTTGCGGACATATGAACTCAAGACCGATATTTAGTTTCAAACTTAATAACGCAGTGGTTACTTCGCTTCCTAAACATCCACAACACTTATTGTTAAATTATCCAAACTTTAATTTGTTGGCTTTCAATTCAAGTGATATGTATTTTGTTCTCTCAGGCAATACTTCATGTTTTATTTTAGCTGATTTAAATATAGATTCGTTCAAAGGTGAGAAAAAAATATCAGGAATTGTGAAATCTGTTGATTACGAAGATATTTATAGACCTCAAGATAATGATATTATTGTGGCCGAATATCTTAAACAAGCCATTTATCCATTAAAATCTCAATATACGTTCAACAATTATAACAGAGACCAGTTGATTCGTTTGCTTGTTGATATGGATAAAAATGTTTATGGTACATTGATTGTAGCCAATGATTATAATACTTATATAAATTTCAAAGCAATCTTTGATAGTAATAATATATTTAGGAATAGGATATTTAGGGTAGATGATGCAACGGGACTCAATACAATTTTATTGGCTCCAACAAGTTTTGAGCATTTCAACACATTCAGTAGGATAATATTCTTAGATCCGATTATAAATATGGGCTATTTGTCAGCTTTGCATGAAAATGCAAAATCAACGGTATATCTTCCACATCAAGTGCCAAGTATGAATTTACTTTTAAAGAATGTCGATTTATCACGTTCGGAATTTGGTAGATATTTTAGATTGATACAATTTGCATATGAAAATAAAATAAGTGGATATTATACTTATAATTTATTCAGAAACATTGTGGCGAAGTTGAAAGAGAAGGCTAGATATTCATATCTACAATTCTTCTTATGCTTACATGTATTTAAGGAATTGGGAATTATTGAAACTGATGAAAAGGATAGTGTGATCTCAAAAATTACCGACAAAAAATCTCCTTTGAATGCAAGCGATTTCTATAATAGATTAACAATTTTGAAGAAAGATAAATAAATATAAATTACAACATATTGTGTATTATACAAAAATAAACACAATATGTTTTTTGTTTTTTAACACAAAAGACAAATTTTACCGCAAACAAATTAGTAATATAAAAATCAAATAATATTATATTTTGTTTGCAAAAATAATGATAGTTTGGTATAATAAACTTGTTATATGTTATTTGATATTTTAAATCACAATTATTCTGCTCGAGAAGGCGTAATAATATTTTTAATCGTCTTGTTGGCATTTTTTATATCCGTTACATTCCATGAGTTTTCTCATGGATATGCTGCATATAAAATGGGTGATTTGACACCTAAACTTGCAGGTAGATTGACACTAAATCCGATCAGACATATGTCGCCTGTAGGTTTCTTTATGTTTATTTTCTTACGAATAGGCTGGGCTAAACCTGTTCCGGTTAATCCTATGAATTTCAAGAGATACCGAAAAGGTGTGAGAATTGTTTCTCTTGCTGGAGTAGGAGCAAACTTTATTCTTGGACTTATTGCTGCATTGATACATTTGGTATTGATAAACAATCTTACTACTATCAATGAACCAATATTCTATCTTATCATGTTCTTACAGTATATGATGGTTGTGAATAGTTTACTTATTATGTTCAACATTTTGCCGATTTGTCCGCTTGATGGTTTTAACTTCATATCATCATTCTGTTCGGCTGACAATAAGTTTGTGAAAGCAAGTGTTAGAAATTCGGGTAAAATAATACTCTCAGTACTTTTGATTGCAATCTTCATTGAAATATTTACCGGAATAGATATCTGGGCTACTTATTTGTATTTATGTTATGATTTTATATTTGGCAAAATTGCGTTTTTAGGGGTATAGATGGACGAGAAAGAATTTATCGAAGAACAATCTTCAATATCTGACTTTATTGTAGAGGGATACAATGTCCCTTATGATGTTTTGTTGGACCTTATCAAAGATAAAAATGTAGATATTATGGATGTTAAACTTGCTAGTATTACCGATCAATTCTTACGTTATATTGAAAACATGGAAGAACTTGATATGGAAGTTACGACCGCGTTTTTGAATGTTGCAAGTGAACTCTTACTCATCAAATCAAGAAGTTTGCTCCCGGTTGAAGAGATTATAAATGAAGAAGAAGAGATCGATCCTGAAACCAAATTGAAGTTAAGACTTCAAGAATATAAACTTTTCAAAGAAGCTGGTGAAGCTTTGCAAAGTCAGGAAAATGTCAATAGATTCTACAAGCAACCTGACAAAAATGTCGGTGATGCTCGTATTGTTTTCAATCAATTTAATTTGGAAAAACTCCTTGATGCTTATGCATTCTTATTGATGAGAACAAAGGACAAAGAAAATCCGGAAGAAAAGAAGATCAATCGAGACAGATGGACTGTAGAAGAAAAAATACACTTCTTGAATACTATTCTGAAAGACAACAAAGAAATCAACTTCTTCAGTTTGTTTGATGAAACGTACTCAAAATTGGAAGTTATTACAGTGTTTTTAGCAGTTTTGGAATTATTGAAAACTCAGAAAATAGAAGTTGTGCAAGCAGATCGTTATGAAGATATTATGATAAAGAAAAAGGAGGAAGAAGATGAGTCTTAAAGAAATTACAAGAATAATAGAAGGCGTATTATTTGTTGCTGGTGAAGGCATTGATATTGATGTTTTCAAAACCAAATTTGATATGAATGACCGAGAATTCAACAAGTGTATTGATATATTGAAAGAAAGATATAACGAAGAAACTGGAATCAATATCATTAGATTCAAAAATAAAGTTCAACTCAGTTCCAATCCTGTCATTGTCAATGAAATCAGCGAAATACTTAATCCGATAAGAGAACGCAGTTTGACAAGGGCTGCACTTGAAACAATAGCAATTATTGCTTACAAACAACCAATTACAAGATCTGAGATTGAAGATGTTCGTGGAGTGAATTGTGATTATGCTATCCAACTTCTTCAAAATAATAATCTTATTGAAATTGTTGGAAGAAAAGATGCAGTTGGAAAGCCGGTTTTATTTGGAACGACTGAAAATTTCTTGAAACGTTTTGAAATCAATAATATCGAAGATTTGCCTAATTATAATGAATTATTGGATCGAATTCGTGTTATACATAGTGAAGGAGAATCACTTTATCGTGAATTTACAATTCCTGAAGAAGAACCTGAAAATAAAGAACAAGAAACTCAAAATTCACAAGAAAATAATCTTCCTACAGACGAACATACGGAAGAATAATCAATCTGTTCAAAGTTTTAGAAAAGCAATAAAAAATCCTACAAACGTAGGATTTTTTGATTTTAATAGTTAGAATCAATCAAATCTGTATAAGCAGGTTTTTCGTTTGTCTCAGATTGTTCGGAATTTTCAGCTTCTTCTTTTGGTCTAAAATAAGACAAACCGCCTAAGTCAATAATCTTTTGAGTTATCTTTTTTGATAGTGGGAACTTTATTTCATTTGGCCAAAAGAACATAAAATAAGTGCAACATAGATAGTCATAAATATCTGTGGTACCTTTCAAATCAGCTTTTTCACTATCAAGGTATTTTGTTATTTCCGGAGCCAAACGCTTATAATCTTGATCTATTATATTTGCAAGAAAAGCGGTTTTTCCATCTTTGGTACAACCTTCTTCAAATGTCATCTTTTTTATATATTCTAGAACGTCAAATTCATTATTTTTTGTTTGTCCTATATTTTGTAAAACACAATATTCTCCTGGTTCATCAGTGTTGAATTTGCTTATTTCAATGCCGTCATTCGTTTTTTCGTATTCTTTCAAGAGATTGTCAAAATATTCAGCACATTCTTTTGTGATATCATTGTTTTGCATTGCTTCAAAAACAAACATTCTAGCCCATAATGTTGTCATATAGTCTCCTTTAGTTGTCTTATAATAACATAAAATCGAAATTTGTCAATATCGATAGGTATATTTTTTGCTAAAGAAATGATACTAATTTTATGACATATCTGATTATTTCTTTAATTATAGTAATACTTTTATTAGTAATTAGTTTTCCATTTTTGGTAGAGTTTGATATTAGGTTCAATATTTTAAAATTGAAGGGTAGAGTTATCATAAAGTTTTTGAAATTTGTCAAATTAGAATTTAATATTAGAATCAAAAACGGCTATATTTATATAAATCATAAAAATAAATTAAAAAAGGAAAAATTAACAGAGCAAACAATTAGTTTTCAATATTTGATCAAGTTATTAAATCAAATGTATTTCAGAGAACAATTTATTTCTGTTAATTTAAAATCAAATTTTGGCTATAAATTTGATGCTAAAGATACTGCAGTTGCAACTGGATATATAGATGTAATATCAAAATCAATTTTGGCACAATTCAAAAATCATAAAAAATCAACACATATTTTCGTAAGTGTAGAGCCAAAATATAATCAAGATATCTTTAATTTTAGACTAACTACATCAGTCAGAATTTCCATTTTTGATATTTTATATTCAGCGTTGATTGCTGGTTATTATTTAAGGAGAGAATATAATGAAAAAAGAAAATTTGCAAAATCAAAACAGAAAAATTGAATCGCTAATAGATGTGTCCATGGAGAATTTGCGTTCTATGATTGATGTGAATTGTGTGGTTGGAAATCCAATCAAAATGCCAAACAATACTACAATAATTCCTATTTCTAAAGTGAGTATTGGATTTGTTGCTGGGGGCGGGGAGTATAACGATTTGAATGCAAAGAGAAATTCTGCAGATTTTCCAATGGCAGGCGGAACAGGTGGTGGTTTTACGGTAGTACCTATAGGATTTTTTGTCCTAGAAAATAATAAATATAAGATAATTCATGCAGATAAATCTTCAGCATATTTTGATCTTATCAAAAATGCAGGTGAAGTACTCAAAAAATTGACGGAGAGATTGAAATGAGAAAGAAAATATTATGTTTGTTGCTAGTACTACTTTGTGCTTCTATTGCTATTATTTTTCCTCCAAAACAGTACAAATCCGAAGCAATGTCAACTAGTGCAAAAGGTATGTGTTTGATAGAACAAGAAACAGGAAGGATAATCTATTCAAAAAATGAAAATCTCAAGCTTTCTATGGCGTCAACAACAAAGGTCGTAACAGCAATTACTGTAATTGAAAATTGCGACAATTTGGATGAAAAATTTGTTGTAAACAATGAGTCAATTGGTGTAGAGGGTACTTCTATATATTTACGAAAAGGTGAAGAGGTATCTGTAAAAGATTTATTATATGGATTGATGCTCAGGAGTGGAAATGATTCTGCAGTTGCTCTTGCTTGTCATGTTGGTGGAAGTGTTGAAAAATTTGCGAAAATGATGAATGATACAGCAAAAAAGGTCGGAGCAAATAATAGTAATTTTACAAACCCGCATGGGCTGGATGACAAGAATCATTATACAACTGCATATGATTTGGCGAAAATCAGCGCATATGCTCTTGGAAATGATACATTTAAAGAAATTGTTTCAACAAAGAGCCATATTATACCTGCAACAAATAAATCTGACAAAAGGTATTTGACCAATAAAAACAAATTGCTAACAAGTCTTGACGGATGCTGTGGTGTCAAGACAGGATTTACTTCTCGTGCTGGCAGATGCTTGGTGTCAAGTGCCGAGCGAGACGGAATGACAATTGTATGTGTAGTATTAAATTGTGGTCCAATGTTTGAAGAAAGTGCGAGTATGATAAACTCGGCTTTTGAAAATTACAAAAAAGTGAAATTGATTGATAAGAACATAGCAATTGAGGATGAAAAAATAGGAAATAAAGAGTACAAACAACTTTATATGTATCCTGAAGAAGATTTTGATATTGTTCTAAGTCAAAATGAACTTGATGAGATCAAAATCGAATATAATTTTAATGGCAATAAAGCAGAAATTAATTCAGTTGTTGGAGAAATTAAAATATTTTTGAAAAAAGACTTGATTAAAACTATAAAATTGATTACAATGAACAAGATAGATAAAATGATAGAGGCCGACTTGTTGTAATCTATCACAAAAGAGAAAGGAATTATGAGAATAAATAAGTATTTAGCGCAATCTGGCGTTGCCAGCAGAAGAAAAGCGGAGGATTTAATTGTTGCCGGAAAAGTGAAGGTAAATGGAAAGGTTGTAACAAATTTAGCAACTGATATCAAATCTACAGACATTGTGTCTATTGATAATCATACTTTGCATGCTACTAACAATTTTGTTTACTACAAATTAAATAAACCGAAGGGATATGTAACAACAGTAAGTGATGATAAGGGTAGAAAGACTGTTATGGAATTACTTCGTGCTGTTCATCATAGAGTTTTCCCGGTTGGAAGACTTGACTATGATTCAGAAGGTTTGCTTATTATGACAAATGATGGTGATTTGACAAATATTTTGACTCGTCCAAGCAGTGAAATAGAAAAAACTTACACTTGTCATATTGAAAGTGGTATTACAAAGGATGAAATCAAGAAATTGACTGAAGGTGTTGATATTGGTGATTGCATAACAAGGCCATGCAGTATTGAACTTGTTGAATATGGCGAAAAATTGTCAAAACTCAAGGTAAAAATCACTGAAGGTAAGAATCGTCAAATTAGAAAAATGTTTGAAAGTATTGGTAAAAATGTGATTTTTCTCAAACGTACTCAAATAGGTGAAATTCGTCTTGGCGGACTATCTCGAGGAGAATATGCACCGCTCAACGGCAAAGAAATGAAATACCTCAATTCGTTGAAGAAATAAAAGTGATCTTGCATCACTTTTTTCTTTATAAAGTTGATTATAAGTTGAAATTATGCTAAAATAAACACATGAAAACAAAATATGACGTGATTGTGATAGGCGGTGGGGCATCTGGTATGATGGCTAGCATTTTTTCTGCTCGCAATGGGCATGATACTTTGGTGCTTGATCACAATGAGAAGTTAGGTAAGAAACTATATATCACAGGAAAAGGTAAGTGTAATATAACAAATAATAGTTCGATTGAAAATCATTTGAGTAATATAATTACTAATTCAAAATTTATGTATTCTGCACTTAATACTTTTTCTCCTCAAGATACAATGCAATTCTTTGAAGATAATGGATTGAGTTTGAGAACCGAGAGAGGAAACAGAGTTTTTCCAACAAGTGATAAATCTAGTGATGTGATAAAAACTCTTGAAAAAGCAATGCAAAGAAGTGGTGTAATTGTTTCTCTAAATAATGAGATTGAAAGAGTTGATAAACGAGGAGACGTTTTCTATATATTGTGTACTAACAAAATAGAGTACACATGCAGTAGTTTGATTGTTGCAACGGGTGGAGTGTCATATTCTGGCACTGGAGCATCTAGTTTGGGCTATGAAATAGCAAGAAAATTTTCACATAATGTCATTGAGCCAAAGAGTGCGTTGTGTCCAATTGTTGTCAAAGAAGATGTATCTGAACTTAATGGATTGGCATTAAGAAATGTCAATATGAAAATTGAAAAAGATGGCAAAGTTTTGACGAACGAGCAAGGGGAATTGCTATTTACATACACTTCTCTCACAGGACCATTACCTTTGACTGCTTCAAGCAGAATAAATAAAATTGATTTGTCAGGAGCAAAAATAATTATTGATTTCAAACCAGCTTTAACCGAACAAAAGTTGGAAGAAAAATTCATTCGCGAATTCAAAGATTATGCCAAGAAAGATTTCAAAAATTATCTTCACACTTTGCTTCCTGAAAGTATGATTGATTATTTCATGAAAAAGTTGAATATAAAAAACAAAAAAGTTGCTGATTTAACAAAACAAGAGAGAAATAAACTTATCAGTACTTTAAAAAGATTTGATTTTTCTATAGAATCTTTGGATAATATAAATATATCAATAGTAACAAGTGGTGGAGTTGACATAAAAGAAATCAACAACAAAACTTGTGAGAGTAAGTTGGTCGATAATTTGTACTTTGTAGGTGAAGTGCTTGATGTTGATGCATTGACAGGCGGATTTAATCTACAAATCGCTTGGTCGACAGGCTATGTCGCTGGAAACAGCATAAAAGGATAAATATGTTATTTTATATTGTGATTTCAATAATTTTCTTGCCTTGTACTATACTTTTTCCTGTTATTATTAAAGGTAAAAAGAATCTCAAAAAGTTGAAGAAACAAAATTATATAATATCTTGCAATCACATGTCAAATCTTGATCCTGTTATGGTTGATGTAAGACTTAAGAAAAAACATTACATTTTAGCTAAAAAAGAGTTGT
>JAFVPU010000039.1 GCA_017505165.1 Clostridia bacterium | reverse complement strand
GACGTATCTATTCTTGAAATCGGTGACGGGGTGTTTGAAGTGCTTTCAACAAACGGAAATACTCGTCTCGGTGGAGATGACTTTGATGACAAGATTATGGATCTTTTGATTGAAGAATTCAAGAAAGAAAATGGTATTGATTTGGGCACTGACAAACTTGCAAAGCAACGTCTTAAAGAAGCTGCAGAAAAGGCAAAAATCGAACTCAGCACAATGACTCAAACTACAATCAGTTTGCCATTTATTACAGCTGATGCTACAGGTCCAAAACATTTGGAATACACTCTTACTCGTGCAAAATTTGAGAACATGATTGCTGAACTCGTTGAACAAACTTTGGTTTCAACAAGAAACGCTATCAAAGACGCAGGCATCAGCAAGTCAGATATTGCAAACGTAGTATTAGTAGGTGGTTCAACACGTGTACCATGTGTTGCTGAAGCATTGTCAAAAGAAATTCCTGTTCAACCATTCAAGGGTATTAACCCAGATGAATGTGTGGCTATCGGTGCAGCAATTCAGGCTGGTGTATTGGGCGGAGAAGTGAAAGATGTATTGTTGCTTGATGTAACACCATTATCACTTGGAATTGAAACTCTCGGCGGAGTTTGCACTCGTTTGATCGAGAGAAATACAACAATCCCTACAAAGAAATCTCAAGTGTTCTCTACGGCACAAGACAATCAACCTGGTGTTGAAATCAATGTGTTGCAAGGTGAAAGAGAATTTGCTGCTCAAAACAAATCTCTTGGAAGATTCCAACTTACTGGTATTCCACCAGCACCAAGAGGAATCCCTCAAATCGAAGTAACATTTGATATTGACGCAAATGGTATTGTCAATGTATCTGCAAAAGATCTTGGCACAAATAAGGAACAAAAGATCACAATCACAGCTTCTACAAATCTCAGCGAAGAAGAAATCAACAAGGCTGTGAAAGAAGCAGAACAATTTGCTGAAGAAGACAAGAAGAAACGTGAAGTTATTGACACAAGAAACAATCTTGATGCAACAATCATGAATATCGAAAAGACTATGAAGGATAATGCTGACAAGATTGATGAAGCAGACAAAAAAGCTTTGACTGATGCAACAGAAGAAGCAAAGAAACACCTTGCTAGTGAAGATATTGAAGAACTCAAGAAAGCTAGTGAAGATCTCATGAATGTTGCAAATACAGTGTTCAGCAAGATGTATCAACAAGCTCAACAAAATCCAAACGGAGACCCTAATGCTAATGGTGGAAATCCAAACAATGACGGCGATCCAGAAGTGGTTGTTGAATAATGATATAAAGAAGAATAGAGGAGCAATACGTTCCTCTATATCTTAATTAAAAAGGAAATTTATGGCAAAAACAAATTCTTTAAATTTTAAAATCAATAACAACACTTTATTTATAAATGATGATAGATTTGATTTAAATGAACTTTTGATAGGAGAGATTGTGAGGGTTGAAGATTACAATGAAAATTATTCTATCAAACTTACATTAAAAGATGATTTTGTAGATAAATGGGCGATTTTGGTTGATTATAATACAAACGATAAAACTGAAATTTTATATAATTTTAAGAGATTAATATCCGCTTTACAAAATGAGAATCCTAACTATGTATTGTATAATAATAAATATTTTTTGAATTTGGAGAACATAGAAGATATAAGTGTTCAACAAAAAAAGTTGACCAAATATGTTAACATAAAGAGTGGAAATAAAAATTATAAATTGAATTACTCAAAAGATGAATATATTTCATTGGATGAAGAGTTTACTAATATAAGAAGTCAAAATAAAGGAATATAAGATGGCAAACAAAGATTATTATTCTACGCTAGGTGTAGGCAAGAGTGCCAGTGATGATGAAATAAAATCAGCATATAGAAACTTGGCAAAGAAGTATCATCCGGACCTCAATAAAACACCAGAAGCGGCAGAAAAATTCAAAGAAATCAACGAAGCATATTCAGTGCTTAGTGATAAAACTAAACGTGCTAATTATGATCAATATGGAAGTGCTGATGGACCACAAGGATTTGGTGGTGGCGGTTTTTCAGGCGGTTTCGGCGGTGAAGGTTTTGGTGGATTTGAAGATATTTTCAATATTTTCTCAGGTATGGGCGGAAGACGTGCCAATGTAAGAGAAGAAGGAGAAGATATAGCAACAAACCTTGTTTTGACTTTCACCGAAGCGGCATTTGGTTGTGAAAAAGAAGTTCAAATTACTCGTAAAGAACGTTGTCCTGATTGCCATGGAACAGGTGCAAAATCAAATAGTGATTATGTTACTTGTCCTGAGTGTAATGGAAGTGGTCAAATGACTTATACTCAACAGACATTGTTTGGTATGACTCGTACAGTTGGTGTATGTAAGAATTGTAAAGGAAAAGGTAAAGTTGTCAAAGAGAAATGTCCAAATTGTCATGGTAGTGGACTCAAGACTGTAACAACAAAAATTAAGGTTAAAGTCCCTGCAGGAATTGATAATGAACAAGTGATTCGTCTCAACGGAGAAGGTCATCAAACCGCTTCAAATACAGGTGTTCCAGGCGATTTGAGAATATCAATTACAGTTCGTCCTCATGCCCTTTTGGTTAGAAAAGGGTTCGATCTTTATATCGATGCTTATGCTCCAATTACGACATTGTTGCTTGGTGGAAAGGTGGAGATTCCAACACTTAAAGGAACAACAACAATTGACGTTGCGCCGCTCACGCAATCTAACACAAAATATACGCTTAAAGGCAAAGGAGTTAAATATCTCAAAGGATTTGGCTCAGGAGATATAATCGTTACACTTAAAGGTGAGATGCCAAAGGATCTTGATAAATCATCAATCAAACTCATCAAAGAACTTGAATCAAATATAGATAATAAGGCATACCCAAAGACTAATAACTATAAAAAGAAAATTGACGACTAAATTTGTCGTCTTTTTTGATATTGACAAAATGATTTGTATATGGTATAATAAAATTATCACAATGGGGAGATATTATATGAAAATTGATAATAAAGAAATAGAGATCAAAGAAGTTATACCAAAAAAGTTGAAAGAAGCTATTCATAATGCCGAGATTCACGACAAATATGTGAAACTTACAGGTAGAGATACAGATAAAGAAAAGAGCTATGATGCAACACCGTCTAAGTTAAAAGCAGCTATTCATAATGCTGAGATTCACGACAATTATGTAAAACTCACTGGCAGAGATATAAACAAAGAAAAAGTTCAAGACGGCGAACCTGCTAAGTTGAAAGAAGCCATACATAATAGTTTAATACATAAAAATTATATTAAGATTATTAATAGTGGAGTAAAAGCTGAAGAGGTCAAGACTGAAGACGGTCTTTCAAAATAGCATAAATAATAAAGTAGCGAAAGCTACTTTTTTTGTTATTTTTTTTATTTTTTTAAATGGCAGACGCTTTTTCTAAATAACAATTTTAGAATCGGTCTCAAAATTTTCGGTGCTTTCCAACAATATATTTTCATGTTAAATTATATGCAATAAGGAGGGTAAGAGTTACAAATTCAGTATTGACAAAATTTATTTTTGTGGTAGACTTTCAATATGGGATTTATAAAGAAAATAATCGAAAAGAACGAAGAAAAACAGCAGAAATTGGCTCTCAAATATATGTATGATAGGCTTAAAATTGGCACTTGCGGTCGAGAAACAATGCAAGAGTATTTTGACCATCATTATAGGGCAAATTGCTATTATTACTCTACATATATTTTGTTGTGTATGAAGCCTACTGACGTGCTTGTTAGAGGAATAATACATAAAGAATATGACGCTGTTACAGATGTGCTTGTTGACTACTTTAACGGTAAAAGAACTCCAAATTACGAGCATGGTTGGATTGAATTTGAATTCAAAGGCAAATGGTATGTTTATGACGATCATTATAAGTATCCATTACCTAAAAGCTATTATTATAAGAAAGTTGCACCATATGAGATTTATAAAAGATTCACTCAAAAAGAACTAATCAATCATTTGTTGACGAATCATAGAGATAAAATAGATTTGACTGAAGAGGGAAATAAAAAAGCGATTTCTACATATGGATTGTGGGATAAAGAGTATAATATTCCTTTTTATGACATGGATCTAACTCTTGTGGGTGATGAAATTTGTCAGGCAAATGTTGAAGTAAGAAGGAAAAAGGTGAATACAAGTTTGGCTGTTAAAGAAGGCGAGAGGTCTTACATGAAATATTTATCAGAAAAAGATAATACAAAATAAAAAAGAAACCTTATTTGCTATATATTTACTGAAATTGATAGATAATTCCAGTAAAAAAGAAACTAATTACTTAGTTTCAATTTACTCGAAATATAGGATATTTCAAGCAAAAAAGAAAGCCTATTTGCTTTCTTTTTTCAATGTTTTCAAACAAGTTGTACAAATGTTCTTTTGACCTTTCTTGCCGTTCAATTCAACTTCTACTTTTTGAATATTAGCACCGAAAGTTCTTTTTGTATGACGCATGCTGTGGCTAACGTTGTTGCCAGAAGTGCGACCTTTTCCGCAAATTTCACAAACCTTCATCTAGACCTCCATATATATTTCTTAAATACTGCTCTATAATAACATAGAGTTAAAAAAATTGCAACTATTTTTTTCAAATTTATGAAAAATGGTTAAAAACGATTGATTATTTTATAATAATAGTATATAATGAAACTGGAGAATATAGAAATGAAACTTACGACCTTTAATTCGTTCGGTAAGATAACAATCAGTAAGCGTGCGATTTGCAAGGTTGCTGGTGTTTCTGCGCTTGAATGTGTGGGTGTTGTAGGTTTGGTTTCACAACGTAGTTTTTTCAAGGGTAATGCTTTGACTACTGCTCATAAGGGTGTTGTTGTTACTTCTCTAGAAAATGATTGTATGAAGTTAGACGTCTATGTTGTGATGAGACATTGCGGTGTATCTGCTTCTGCTGTATCTGAATCTATCAGACAAAGTGTGAAGTATTCCGTAGAGCGTTTCGCTGGCATGATTGTAAAATCAGTTGCTGTCCACATTGTAGATGTAAGGATATAGGAGTTTAATATTATGGATAAGACTATTAACGGTTCAACGTTAAGGAAAATGTTTGAAGGAGCATTTTCTTTGGTCGAGGAAAATAAGAAAGTTATTGATGCGTTGAACGTTTTCCCAGTGCCAGATGGCGATACTGGAACAAATATGAGTTTGACACTCAAGAGCGCTGCGAGCGAAATGAGTGCATGTGAATCTAACACGATTGAATCAATTTGTGTTTCTTTCAACCGCGGAGCTTTGAAAGGTGCACGTGGTAATAGTGGTGTTATTACATCTCAGATTATCAAGGGTATTTCATCAGTTTTGATGTCTTGCGAGACAGAAATTACTATGAAAGACTTTGCAAAAGCTGTTCAAAATGGTTGTGATATGGCTTACAAAGCAGTTACTGTGCCAAAAGAGGGTACAATTTTGACTGTTATCAGAGCTTTGGCTGATCAAGCGAAGTCTGCATGTAAGACTGCCAAGACTTTTGAAGAGTTCTTGAGTGATACATTGGCTTATGGTGAAGCAGTGCTTCAAACTACACCTGATATGTTGCCGGTTTTGAAGAAAGCTGGTGTCGTAGATGCTGGTGGTCGTGGTTTGGTTACTATTTTCAGCGGTTTTTATAAGGCTTTGACAGGTCAAATGGCTGATATTGAGTTCAATGATAACGTTGAAAAGGACGTTACAAGCGAAGAAATCCACGTAAATTACCAATCTTTGGCAGATATTAAGTATGCTTATTGTACTGAATTCTTTGTAATCAATATTTATGAGAAGACAACAGATGCTGATATTAATATTTTAAGAAATCGTTTGTTGGAAATCGGTGATTGTGTGCTTTGTATTGGTGATTTGCAACTCATCAAAGTCCATGTACATACAAATGAACCTAATAGAGCATTAGGATATGCACTTCAATTGGGTGAATTGAATGGTGTGAAAATTGAAAACATGCTTGAACAAAATCGTCAATTGCGCAAACAACAAGAAAAAGAACCTATGAAAGAATATGGTTTGATCGCTGTTGCAGCTGGTGATGGTCTCAATGGTGTCTTCAAAGATATTGATGTTGACTACGTTATCAGTGGTGGACAAACAATGAATCCAAGTGCAAATGATATTGCAACTGCTGCAGACAAAGTTAACGCAAAGAACATTTTTGTTCTTCCAAATAATAAAAATATCATCATGTCAGCAGAGCAGGCAAACGATATCACTGACAAAAACTTGATTGTAATTCCTACAAAAAGTATTCCTGAAGGCATCAGCGCTGTGCTTGCATTTGATGCAAATTCTAGCATTGAGGACAACAAGAGCAATATGATTGAAGCTGTAAATTCTGTAAAATCTGGCTCTGTAACTTATGCTGTAAGAACAACAAACGTTGATGGTTTGGATGTAAAAGTTGGCGATATAATGGGTTTGGACGAACATTCTGTGTTGACGGTAGGAAAAGATGTAAATGAAACAACTGTTGATTTGATCAAGAAAATTGTTAATGCAAGTGCAAGTAATTTGACACTTTTCTATGGTGAAGGTGTAACTGAAGATGACAGTGCAACCCTTCAATCTAAGCTTGAAGAAGCATTCCCAGATCTTGATGTTTCAATGGTGTATGGTGGACAACCTGTTTACTACTATATCATCTCAATTGAATAGATATAATGTATTTAAATAATAAGACACACTACATATTGTGGTGTGTCTTATTATTTTTTATCTATAATTAGTATGTGTGTGAATTGAATTTATTTATAAATTATTAAATTTTAACAAAAATTGGCACCGTTGTTTTTGTATTAAAAACAAAAAAATAAGCAAACTATAATCGTAGATATCTTCTACATAAAAGGAGCAAAATATGTTTGGTAGAAAAAAACAAAGCAAGGAAAAATGTCCTGGCTGTTCCACCTCAAGTGAGAGAAGTGTGTCAACATCAAAGTCTTCAGCTCGTAGCGAGTCAGATTCGAGTTCGGCACAATCTACTACATCAAAAGCTTGTGGTAGCAGGCAAACCAAGTCTTGTGGATCTAGACAAACCAAATCATGTGGTAGTCGCGAAACTAAAACAACAAAGTCTTGCTCATAACAAAAAGGCTCAACAAACGTTGAGCTTTTTATTTTGTGTATAAAAAAACTCTGAGTTAACAGAGTTCATCTGGAGCGGAAGACGAGATTCGAACTCGCGACATTCGCCTTGGCAAGGCGACGCTCTACCACTGAGCCACTCCCGCATAGTCAACTTATTTATTAAGTTGAAATTAAGTTTTAAATAAAATATATATTTAAAACAAAATGCAATCGTAATGGTGGGAGATATAGGACTCGAACCTATGACCCTCTGCTTGTAAGGCAGGTACTCTACCAACTGCGCTAATCTCCCTTACACGATTGCAAGTATAATATAACACAATAAAAAATATATGTCAACGATTTTTTTAACTTTTTTCAAAGTTTTTTAAAAAAGTTTCTTTTTTATGACGCTGTGATGTAATCCTATTAACT
>JAFVPU010000038.1 GCA_017505165.1 Clostridia bacterium | reverse complement strand
CTGATAAAGAGTATATGGCTATTCTTTTCAGATTAAAGACATTTATGGATAAAAACGACAGTATGTCTTACCCGCAGGAATATTTCTTCAATGATTTGGAGAGATATATCTTGAGATCGACAATCGAAGCAAAAGTAAAAAATATGGTGGAAGACAATTATCAGCTTGATCTGAATTATACAAACGCAAAATCTCCATCATTAATGTATACAAATGAACACGCAAAGATTCTGTTAAAGATGTCTCTCTTGATGGATCTTTGTATTCCTCTTCTCACCAATTACGCATACATGCATAAGGTGGAAAACGTTGACGAATATCTCATGATGTTCTACGATAGAATTTTCATGCTGTATTTCAATCAGGTTGATATGTATACGAAACTGTATGATACTGCTTATACCAATATTGCTGCAAACCAGAAAAATAATATTGGTATTTGGAATAAACAGGATATCAGAGCGATTGATGTGCCAACACATTCATCTGCTTCTGTAAGAAATATTATCCTGAATATTATGCCAAAGTATTCTTTCGAACAGAATATCATCAGTTTTAACTTTGCTTCCATTAGACAGACTACTGGATTTGCAATCACAGATATAAGTTTTGAGTTTAATTATGTTTCTATTTCATCCTCTAAGAGAGATGAAGATTCTGTTAGTGACTTCGATTAACAAACCGGTCGCGATATACCCGAAAGGGTGTGTTGAAACTCCACACGAAATTGCTGGGACGTGCTAATGCTCTATAGCCTGAAATATGGAGAAGAAATTCTGAAACAAGTATAGAGATGCTATATGGTGAAATAAAAGCCAGAATAATATTCTGGTCCTAAGTAGTGTAACAATGTGCAATCAGCTTCAATAGAAATATTGATCATCGACTATCGAAAGTATAATTATAGAGAAATACTATAATGAATAAGCGAGTAGAGTAGAGCCTGTAATAAGGTATGGCAGTGGTCACGATAAGTCCATTTAAATCGAACAGTGTGGTATCTTACATGCGGTAACAGCATGTGTGGTAGAGATATAGTCAGGTTATACGGTAATGCGTATAAGTTATGCGGTTTGAAGCTAACCTTATCAAACAGAATGAAGCATTATATCTTCAGAACAAAGTAAACTGTGAAGAAACTATGAGAGCGATCGAAAGACAGTATGGTCCATTCTCAGAAGATGAAATTAATCTTCTGATGACAAGTATCATGCAGAATGAAGATGGAACTCCGGTTATTAACGGTTTCCAGAAACAGTTGATCTTCGATCTGTTCTATAAGTATTTTAAAGATAGACAGTCTATATTAGCAATTAATAGAAGACAGTATGCGGAAATGATCATTGTTACAAAACGTATTCTTAAATCTAAGAATATGATCTTACTTCCGTATATACTTTCTGGTAAAGTAGAAAAATTAGTATCAAGAAAATCTGTAAATAAGAAAGAATTGTTACTGATTGAAAATTCTCCTACTTATCCGAGTGTAATTGCTAAATATGAAAATCATGATATCGAAAAAGATATTCAGTCTATTATTGCTACAATTATCTCGTCGGATTTCTCTATCGTGGATTTAGATCCTAATATTCATGGTAAGAGAATAGAAGTTATTCCTGCGATGATTATTGAAGAAGTCTTAAT
>JAFVPU010000037.1 GCA_017505165.1 Clostridia bacterium | reverse complement strand
ACAAAATATTTATTTTATCGAGATTTTGATAAATTTTGCTTAAAATTATTTTATATTTTCTTTATTTGTGCTAAAATTAATCAAATGGATCTTATAAAAGATAAAATCAAACGCTTGCCAAATGATGCTGGCGTATATATCATGAAAGATGCTGACGACAATGTGATTTATGTAGGAAAAGCCAAAAATCTCAAGAAACGCGTCAGTCAGTATTTTTTGCGCAAACAAGAACATATAAAAGTTCAAAACATGGTCAAGAATGTTGTTGATTTTGATTTTTTCATAGTGTCAAATGAGGTTGAAGCACTTGCTCTTGAAAATAATCTTATCAAAAAATACAAACCATTTTACAACATATTGCTCAAAGATAGCAAGACTTATGCCTATATTAAAATAAACATGAAGGATGAATATCCTCATTTTGAGATATCAAGAAGACTAAATAAAACTGACAAATATTTTGGTCCATATATGGCTGGTGTAACAGCAAAAGATGTGATGAAAATCTTGGATTATGCTTTTGCGTTGAGAAAGTGCAAGCTTAATATTGCTGATTCAAAAAAGCCAATTAAACCTTGTATTTTTTATGATATGAAAATGTGTCTTGGACCATGTGCAAAGAGAACTAATAAAGATGAATATATGGAGCAAGTAAACGAAGCAATAAAATTTCTTAAAGGTGATACAAAACAAGTTGAAAAAATCCTCACAGACAAGATGATGATGGCTTCAAAGATGGAAAATTTTGAAACTGCGCTTGAAATTCGAGACAGATTGAAAATGCTTGATAAAATGAAATCTTCAGTTATCACATCTCTTGGAAGTTTGGTCGATTATGATGTGTTCAATCTTGTTACAAACGGCGAATATTCTGCAATGTGTGTTATGAATGTTCGTGGTGGAAAATTGCAAGGTGTAATGACCTATGATATATTGAATTATCTTGAAGAAAGCGAAGCATATACACAATTTGTAATGCAATATTATTCGTCTCATCCTGTTATAGTTGATGAAGTGATTTTGCCTAATATAGACAGTGAAGAAATCGAAATTTTCTTAAACAATCATTCAAAGAAAAAGATTACGATTACAAAACCATTGATTGATAGTAATAAATATAAGTTGCTTGATATGGCGAGAAAGAATGCTCAACTACACATAGAAAAGAATCTAGAAACGATAGAAAAAAATAGAAATTCAAGCATTGGCGCAATGCGTCAACTACAAAACGAATTAAAACTAAAAAGAGAACCTAAGAGAATAGAATGTTATGATATATCTCACACCTACGGTACGTATACTGTTGCGAGTATGGTGGTATTGCAAAATGGTCAAAAATCATCAAGTATGTATAGAAAATTCAAGATCAAAACGGTTGAATTTATTGATGACTTTGCTTCAATGAAAGAAGTTTTGACTCACAGAATGGAAAAATTGGATTCTGATGATATTAGTTTTTCAAGTGTGCCAGATTTGATAATCATTGATGGTGGAAAAGGTCAACTTGGTGTCGCAAAAGAAATTATGGATCAATTTGGGTATAAAAACGATCTAATAAGTCTTGCAAAACGTGAAGAAGAAGTTTTCAAACCAAATGAAACAAAACCGTATATTCTCAAGAAGGGTAGTTATTCTTTGAGATTGATTCAACTTGCACGTGATGAAGCACATAGATTCGCAATAACTTTTAATCGTCAACTCCGCGCAAAGGGTATGTATAAAGGTGGACTTGAAAGTATTGATGGAGTAGGTCCGGCTGTGAGAAGAAAGATTTTGGCTCATTTTAGGACTATCGAGAAGATAAAATCTGCGACTCTTGATGAACTTTATGAGGTAAAAGGTGTTAATAAAAATACTTTGAAAAATATTTTTGACAAATTTCACTCATAAATTTGCATTGAGTCTAAATATGTGGTATAATTAAAGCAGAGGTATGTATGGAAAAGACAAATAAAACAGAACAAGAAATGATTGATAATTTAACAGATCAATTTCGCAAGTTTAATATGGAATTGTATGCTGAAGATATAGATATACTTTCCAAAGAAGATGTTGAAAATTTTCAAAATGATATAAAAGATTTGGTACATGACCATGGAAAAAATCTTCAACTTGCTGTTAAAGTAAAATACAGAAAAGGCAATATGCTGAAGAATTTGGGTGAAAATACCAATCGTAAAGCTAGATTATTAACTAATGTCGTAAAGAATGGTGTTAAGATTCCTTCTGATTTGACATACTTTGAATTAAAAGTCAATCCTGCGATAATAGTTCGAAATACTAAAAAGGGAAAGTTGGATATCAATCCTATTGATATAGACCTTCTGAAAATCACTGTGTATATGGGCGAGGCGTCTTTTAAGACAGGAAAAGTTTCTACAGGAAAGAACGAATACGTTGTTATACCAGAAGATGATCCATTTGTTTATGTGTGGGGAGAAAGCACATTTAATACTAGATTAATAAAAGTCAGCGAAGTCGAGCGTAATATAGAATTATAATATAAAGCACCAAAGACCGGTGCTTTTTTGTTGTTTTTTTCTGAAGATTAGTGTTAAATCACTATAGATACATCAAAATTTAATAAAAAACGATTATTTTTCTGTCAAAAGAACATAAAATTTAGTATTTTAATGTCAAAAATGATTGACAAAGCGATTTTTTGGTGATAATATAAAATTGAAAGTCAAAGAAAGTCAAACTATTAAAGGAGGAAAAATGAGCAAGACAATAAGTGATATTATAGAAGAATTCATAGTGTCAAGTCTTGATGATGATGAGTTTATTGAACTCAGTCGAAATGATCTTGCAAAATTCTTTTCGTGCGTACCTAGTCAGATAAATTATGTTCTCAACACAAGATTTACAGTCAATCGTGGTTTTATTGTAGAAAGTCAAAGAGGTGGCGGTGGTTACATCAAGGTTGTGAGAATACAAAACAATGACGATAGTTTCCTGAGAAGAATAATACAAATATGTGAGAATCCAATGTCAATAACAGAATCAAATCACATATTGCTAAATATGAAAGAAAGAAGATTGATCACAAAAAATGAAATGGAATTGATCAAATCTATGATAACCAGCAAGGCTTTGAATAATCCTGTAAATATGGACAATAGAATCAGAGCAAATATAATGAGAGAAATTGCAATAAATTTAATGAATAGATAGGAGGGAAATATGAAATGCGACAAATGTGGAAATGAAAGTGTTTATCACTCAAAATTAATTGTGAATGGAGTAAGTCAAACGACAAATTTATGTCGTGAATGTGCAATAAAAGAAGGAGTTTTTGCAACCGAACCAACGAGTATCTTTGATGATATGTTCAATATATTCTCAGATTTTTTACCATATGAGAGAGTTGAAGATATTGTCTGTCCGGTTTGCAAAACAAGTTTGAGGGAATACAGAAATACAAGACTACTTGGCTGTATGAATTGTTATGAATCATTTAAAGACGAAATAAAGAGCATAATTGACAAAATTGCACCATATCCAGAACATAAACAAGAGGCAATAGAAGTTAAGCACAAAACCAGAGCAAAACAATCAAAGCAAGATAAAATTGCAAAATTGAGAGAAGATATGGCAAGTGCAGTGCAAGAAGAAAGATATGAAGATGCTGCAAAAATAAAGAAACAAATTGCCAAATTGGAGGCAGAAAATGAATAACATTATTTCAGTGAAAGCTATTATAAGCAGGAATTTGAAGGACTACAAATTTAGTCCAAAGCTTACAAAAGATAAGCAAAATGAAATTATTCAGTTGTTGCAAAAAGCAGTTCCAAACTTCAAGGAAGTCGACGAAAGCAATTTGAATGAATTAACAAAACGAGACTTGATTTTGAATCATAACGCAGTGATATTTTATGATGAAAACAATGAAATTGCAATCAATATGTTTGCGGGAGAGCATCTTTCAATTATTTCATCTTCAAATGAGTTGGATTCACAAACTTTTGACAATATCAAAGCTTTATCGAAAGAATTGAACGACAAAATCAATTTTGCTTATAGCGACCAATACGGATATCTGATGAGTGATGTTTCGAAATTGGGTGCTGGCATTCGTCTTGAGTGTGAGATGAGTCTTCCCGCAATCAATAGTTTGGGAAAAATTGATCAACTTGCAACTAATATCAAAAGACTTGGCTATACTTTGAGTTCAACAGATAATGAAGATGTTTTTGTTGTAGAGACAAAGTGCAATCTTGGTTTGAAAGAACAAGAAATATATGATGACTTCTTCAAAATTATATCAAATATCGAAAGTATTGAAAACGAGAGTTTGTCAATTTTGAAGATAGAATCAATTGATGAATTGACTGATAAAGTTTATCGTGCTGTTGCGAATTTGAAATATGCACATATGATCAATTCTGGCGAACTAATAGATTCAATTGTAAAAATTCAAGTAGGATTGAACCTAGATTTGGAATTAAAAGAAATTGGTAGTGAAAAATTGTCGAAGTTAATTCAATTGTATAAACAATATAACTCAATTGAAGAATCAAAGAAAACTAAGATTGATTTGGCACAACAAATTTCTAAGGTATTATAAGGAGAAAAATATGAATAATTTGACAGATTTAGCGAACAAATGTATTCAAATTGCATCTCAATATGCATCAAAAAACGGTGGTGAAGTCAGCACTGAACATATTTTGTATGCCTTGACCAAAGTCGACAGCAAGTCAAAGAAATTATTGAAAGCATACAATGTTGATACTGATACTGTTGTTGGAATCTTGGAAGGAATCAGAGGAGTTGGTATACCAACAAATGTTGTGGAGATTACACCAAGAGTGAAAGAATTACTTTTGATTGCGGACAATGTTTCAAGAAAAACTCACAGTGCATATATTTCAACAGAACACATTTTAGTTGCACTTTTGAGCCAAGATGATAGTTTCGCAATAAATATTTTGGAAAATGTGATAAGAGTCAATGTTTATGAAATGCGAGCAAAGGCAATCAATTTGATAACCAGCACTGCAAGTTATCAAGCAAACAGTGGCTTTGATACAAACGGATTCAGAGAGTTGGGAAACATTTCTGGTAAGAACACAACCAAGAGAGAAAACGTAATCAGAAGTGATTTGAGTGAAGAATTGCTTGATATGGGAAGTGATCTCACTTTGAGAGCAAAGAGTGGAAAAATTGATCCAATAATTGGCAGAGATGATGAGATTGAAAGATTGATTGAAATCCTTTGCAGAAAAACAAAAAATAATCCAGTATTGATCGGTGAAGCTGGTGTAGGAAAAACTGCTGTTGTTGAGGGACTAGCTAGAAAAATTGTAGCAAATGATGTCCCTCAATTCTTGAAAGGAAAAACAATTTATAGCCTTGATATTGGTGGGCTCATGGCTGGAACAAAATATCGTGGATCAATGGAAGAAAAACTCAAAAAAGCAATTGAGCAAATCGTATCAAACAAAAATATAATAGTATTTATTGATGAAATCCACACTCTTGCTCAAGCTGGCACAGATAAAGGAGAGACAAATCCTGCAGATATGTTGAAACCATATCTTGCTCGTGGAGAAATGCAAACAATCGGTGCTACAACTACAGATGAATATAGAAAATATATCGAGCAAGACAAAGCCTTGGAAAGAAGATTTCAGCCAATCATGGTTGATCCGCCAACAGTTGATCAAACTATTGAGATTTTGAGAGGATTGAAAGAAAGTTATGAATCTTTCCACAAAGTGAAAATTAGTGATGAAGCAATCAAAGCTGCGACAGAACTTTCAGATAGATACATTCAAGACAGAAGTCTTCCTGACAAAGCGATAGATCTAATTGATGAAGCGGCAAGCAGAGCAAAAGTCAAAATAAATTCCGAATCCAAAGTGATCAAACAACTTCAAGAGAAAATTGATAGATTAGAAAAAGACAAAAAATCGGCTGTTGAAGAAGAAGACTTTACTTTGGCAAGCAAATTGAGAGATGAAATAATTGCTCTCAAAGAAGAAATTGAAAAACAAAAATCGATCGAGGCTGAGAACAATGAACAGATAATTACTGAGCATGATGTTGCCGAAGTTGTCAGTCGTTGGACAAATATACCTTTGACAAAACTTACAGAAGGAGAGGCCGAAAAACTTCTCAATCTTGAAAATGTATTGAGAGAAAGAGTCAAAGGACAAGACGAAGCGATAGAAAAAGTCGCAAAAGCTATAAGAAGAAGCAGAATTGGAATCAGGGATCCAAAACGCCCTATTGGAAGCTTCTTGTTCTTAGGTTCGACTGGTGTTGGTAAAACCGAACTCAGCAAAGCGCTTGCAGAAGCATTGTTTGATGATGAGAATAAGATTGTTAGACTCGATATGAGTGAATTTATGGAAGCTCACAGTGTCAGCAAATTGATCGGTAGTCCTCCAGGATATGTCGGATTCGACGAGGGTGGACAATTGACCGAACAAGTGAGACGAAAACCATATAGTGTTGTTCTATTTGATGAAATAGAAAAAGCACATCCAGAAGTATTCAATATGCTACTTCAAATTCTTGATGATGGAAGGCTCACAGATAGCCATGGAAAGGTGGTTAGTTTCAAAAACACAATCATTATTTTGACTTCAAATATCGGTAGTGATAAGTTGAATAAGAACAGAGTTGATCTAGGATTCAATGATGAGAAAAAACTTGACAAATCTACAATAATGCTTGATGAACTCAAGAAGTATTTCAAGCCAGAACTCATCAACAGAATTGACAATATAGTAGTGTTCAACAAATTGAGTGCTGATGTGATGAAAGATATCGCAAAGAGAATGCTTTCTGACCTCAACAAGAATTTGAAACGTTCAGGAGTTGAATTAAAATTCACTGTTTCTGCGCTCAATTATCTTGTGAAGAATGGTACGAATGATGACTTTGGAGCAAGACCGCTCAAACGTTTGATTACTAGCAAGATTGAAGACGAACTTGCCGATATGATGCTCAAAGGAGAAGTGAAAGCGGGAGATAATGTGCTTGTAGAGAGCAAAAATGGGAAATTAGTTTTCCTGACAAAGAATACTTAACAAAAAAATGGAACAATTATGTTCCATTTTTTATACTTCCATTTTCCAAAACTACTTGCTTAAAACCAAAGAATGTATCATTTTCTTGATTCTCACTTGCAATAATTATTGTATTTTTTGATATGTCTTTGAGAATATTTTGTGCTAGATTATAATATTTTTCATCTAAATCATCAAAGAAATGTTCAAGAATAATATATTTAGGATTCCAGATAATTGCACGTAAAAGCGTGATGATTTTTTGTTGTGAAAGCGTGAGTTTCCTTATATTTTTAGTGAAATCTATCAAATATTTATTTAGTATATTTTGATATTTTTCATTTATCTCATGTTTTTGATATTTTCTTATTTTTAAAGGGTAAATCAAGTTTTCTTTTATTGATTTAAACTTAAATAAATATGGTGTATTGCAAACATATGCTATTGAAAGATCTTTGTCTTTAATAGTTTTGATGTCTTGATTGTCTATTTCGATACTTCCAAGATATCTTTTTTCAATGTTTGTCATTGTTCGAAACAGTGCCGTAATTTCGTCATGATTTGATATAAACAAGGTGTTTGAATCAATACAGAAATTCAAGTCAAAGATTGTTGCATATTCTTTTATATATTGAATTGTTAGATTTTTTACTGTTATCATGCATTGATTATAACACATATGATCATAAAATCAAAGAATAAATGAAAATTTCTAGAATTTTATATATCCCGCACCTTCATCATTTTTGTCAAAAGTAATATGATGACAATGATTGATTAAATAACTTTTGATTTCCTCATTTGTAATCTTTGGATTTATTCCTTTCAAATTTGCGCATATTCCTGCGATAATAGGGGTAGAAACGCTCGTTCCTGACATTGTCGAATAATACGGTGGGGTCATGGAGCAGGAGACCACATCAACTCCAGGAGCGATAAGATCTGGTTTCGATCCAAAAAGTGTTGGACCGCGACTTGAAAAATTTGATATTTGCATAGAATCTTTGTCAAAAGATCCAACAGTTATTATTCTTGGATTGCAACCAGGTGATTTAATGGTATTGTGATCAGGACCACTGTTTCCGCCTGCAGCTACGACAGTAATTCCTTTTTTCCACAAGATCTCAGCGCCTTTTGATAATGGATCTCCAACTTCAAGAGAGTCGGCTCCAAAACTCATACATACTGTATTAATTTTATATTTTTTATAATTCTCATATATCCATTGCATTGCATCTAGAATTGTATTGCTACTGCTTGAACCGTCTTTTGAAAGTGCTTTGATCATTATAATATTTGACATAACGGCGAAGCCGGTATTCGTTTTATCAAGAATTCCGTTGGACGAAGCAACACCAGCCACAAAAGTTCCATGACCATTGTCGTCGTAAGGCTGGTTTTTGTGATTGATCAGATCAATGAATTTTATGATTCTGTTTTTTGGAAATAAGAAATCAAAATGAGGGTAAATTCCGGTATCTATAAAACAAATAGTTTGACCTTTTGCTTGGGGTAGATTGTTTGTCAACTTGGTTATGTTTATGAACTCTTTTTCAAATTTTTCAGCGAATACAATTTCATTATTGAAAATGAATTTAATATCAAGTCGTTCAGATAGAATGTCAAGATCTTTTGGTTTTATGGGCATAGAAAAACATTTGGCAAAATCATATGCGGTGTATTTAAATTTATGTTTATCTAAAAATATTTTTGTTGCAAAAAAATCTTGACTTAAAATAATGACATCAAAAAATTTTTCTATACTAAGAATGTTGACTTTTGATAAAAGATTCTTGCTAATTTTTTTCTTATTCATTGATTTTGTCTATGATAGAATTGAGCATGGTTTTTTGATCATTGTTTAAAAATGGTGCGATCATATCTTTCATAGAATTCAGTGAATTCGAATCAAGTTTGCCTTCTTGTTTGAGTTTGCTAGCTTCAGAAAAAAGATTATTCATAAGATCGTTTTGATTCATGTTTTTGTACTTATCGATTATTGATTGATAATCATTTGCTTTTTCTTGATTTTCGTTGATTATTTTTTTATTATTTTCACAAAAAGTTTTGAAATCTCTTGGCATATTTTTCTCCAATTTTTTATATGAAAAAATTTTGAATTTGTTTCATCTTTTTAACAAATTAAAACTAAAATTCATATATCAAAATATGGAATATGGAGATAGCAAAGAGGCATTGTTTGTTGAACCAAATGCTTATATACAAAATTTTTCAAAAGAAAAAACAGGAACAAAAAAAGTTGTTTTTTCTGAACCTTACGAGACAATGCCCAATTATTATATAAACAACAATTTTCACAAAAAGCAATGCGAGTATAGAGAAAAACCACAACAAAATAATTGCCAAAATCCGTCTCAAAATTTGTTATTTGATTTTAAAAATATTTT
>JAFVPU010000003.1 GCA_017505165.1 Clostridia bacterium | reverse complement strand
TTTAAATATCTCCCAGACTCGATTAAGTGCTCGGGTCATACTACCTTCACCATAGTCGGATGCAATATACCCGTATATCTCATCGTAATCATCTGATCGGGGAAAATCTAAAAATGATTGATGGACATACTGTGCGAGTAGCTGGATATCCCAATCAGCATCCTTATCCGACATTGCTGACATAGGCATCAAGTAGTTACTGAGCAACCAATTATAAAACATCTTAACTCCTCCTTTAGTATTATTTGACTGACAATGGTATGTAGTCATTGCAATAATATACATGTATATTATACAAAAAAGTAAGCTCAAACGATCGAATAATTCATGGGCTTATTAATTCTGCTTTCCTCAATTTTTATTCCTCCTGACCTCATCCATGCAGTGAGTATAAATAAATGCATGTTTTATTTCATTCTGTTGTATTGTGGGGCTATATAGCCCCACAACTCTTTTGTTAATTTTCTATGCTGTCATCAAATCTGATCTATTATTTTAGATCTTCACATATATATTATTATTTTGAATAATGTGGGGTATTAAACCCATCTTATTCAATATTAATATAAGACGTGAATATTTTATTTCTATTAAATCACGTCGGAAGGAGTTTTTAAAATGAAAGAAGTAAACATTCCGAAGGTTATAGCGAATTATTCGGGTAAATCAATTTCGTTAATTCCGAATACCGTGTACAGTTCCGGTATGGACAAATGGATATCCATTGATGGAATGATTTCACGCACTATTCCCTCTTACGGAGAACTCAAGACAACAAGTGAATTAGTCGATATTGGGAAGATCAAAAACTTTCCGTTATTCAAAAAAGTAGTGACTTATATCGATGATTTACCTGATGTTGAGTATGACTACATAGTAGTCACCCGTGAATATGCTGAAGCTTTGGATATTCTCGGTCGTGACACAAGTAAACTGTTGCTCATATCGGATCCGATAACACTGAGTGATGGGGAGACATATATTGGTTGTAGGGGTTTGATACCCTATGATCATAATAATAGTCTTTTCGGATTATACATGATGGAGGAGGAAAAGTATGAAACAGTTTGATGATAGATTAGCGTTTGTCTCTTTCGTAACGGTCATGAGATCAAACATCATAGACTGCTCAGGTAAGAAAGATGACGAGTTGAATAAAGTGTTCATGGCAATCCACAACATACCCGTCATTTCTATTGGTATGGGCTTGTCATCCCCATACGTGAAGAAACTTGATGAGATAGTGAATATGTTCATGTATTATTTCGTCAATCATGATCTTAGTAAAGCGATCGGTGAATCGGTTAAAATGTGTAATACCATACTCGATGAGTATGGTATGAAACGTATGGCAGATACCGCCGCAATGACCATGTTTGTCAAAAAGATAATGGGTGGTATCAAGTAATAATAAGGTATAATGGGGACCCACATGGGTCCTCATATTTTTTCTTGTATTTTGATCCCCATAATATTTTGATTTTTTAATTCTGAAACGAATCTATAATCTTTATTAAAGAAAGGATGGTTATAATGAAGATAATAGAACTATTCGACATAGATAAGTATATAAGCGTAAGTGAAATTAAAGAAGTAACCTCACAGAATATATATCGCGGTGCTGGTAATAACTTTGATCCACGAGGTATATTTTCAGAGGAGATATTTGGTCAGACCCCTGAAGAACAACAATACAGATGTGGTTATATAAAACTACCTATACATGTATTCAATCCGGATGTCGCAAAGAATATAATCTCACGATCAGGAGGTATCATCAGAAAAATGGCTTATGCTGAAGTCAGATGTAATCTGGTTGATGGTGTTTTGGTTCCAAGTACCGATGGACAATACTGTGGACTGAAAGACCTTTATGAGATATGGGATAAAATTGATATTAAGAAAACCCTTAAGACTCGATCTGAAGATGCTGTCACAATACTAACTAAATCACCAAAGAGATTGTTGTTCAATGATAAGGTACTTGTACTCCCTCCTGCTTGTCGTAAACTCGGTACGAAGAATGGTAAGATGGTCAGATCTGAGTTGAATACTATTTATATGCATCTAATTGGTCTAAAGAGTGTATCAGCATATACTACCACCAACTCAGTGTATCAGGTTTATAATAAGATTCAAGATGGTGTAATAAACATATATACCTTCATAAATAAGTATGTCGGTCAAAAGGATGGTTTCTTCCAGAAACGATTACTTGCTAAGAATACACTGTGGACTGCAAGAAACGTTATCTCAGCTCCACAATATAAAACCGATGAATCGGATGATATATCGATATACAGAACTGGTTATCCACTGGACTCAGTATGTTCGATGTTTGGACCATTTATCAAATATCAAATGAAACAATTTTTGTCATTTAATAACCTACGAAATATTCATCCAAATCCAAATGAGGTTAAACCAGATAATATTGCTAATATATATGATGACAAAACAATCGATGACTTATTTAGAATATTTCTGGAGAACCATGGTAATCGATTCAAGATACTGTATCTTGATCCCGAGAATCAACTACCTATTATGTTTGAAGCATTTGATGTTAAACGTAATGAGAAAATATCCAGACCATTCACATTGACAGACTTGATGTTTCTCTCTTGTAAAACAGCTGTTGTTGATGCGGATAGAATGGTATACACTGTTCGATATCCTATCGGTGACTTACTTGGTGCATTCTTCACTAAGGTACACCTATTGTCAACTGTAAATACTACGACTATACAATACCAGGGTCAGACAATAAAAACATATCCTGATGTAAATCTCAAAATGACGCACAATAGAGTTGCTACATACTTCTCTTCAACAATTACTATGTCCAATAGTCGACTTAACGCTATATGCGGAGACTATGATGGTGATACAGTTAAGAGTGTAGGTATATGGAGTGAAGAAGCTAATAAGAAAGCAGAGGAATTGATGTATTCCAAAGTTTACAATATCACTCCTCAAGCAACATCAGTATACCCAATTAAAATAGAATGTCTGAATGGACTGTATGGTTTAACTAAAGATTGATCTTCTAGAATTTCTATTTTTCTACATATATATTTTTTAATAGATGGGAATGATAGATAATATTAATATATTATATATAAAGGAGAAATACAGAAAGAAGATACATCATAATGATAAATGATACTAAGTTCTCGCGACGGAATTTCTAGGGGTTTATAATTTTTTTGTAAAGGAAGTGTATTTGAATGAATATAGCTGATATGTTCAATGCTATGGAACAGCATAAGCCATATGAACAATATGAAACCCATGAACCATGCTATGTTGATACATCCCAACAACAGAACTGGGATCATAGATTTGTCGACATCACTAATCGTCCATCAATACCAATGTTAGATGGTTACGTTTCTCCATACACTATGGAGAACTGGGGAGGTACATCTCTATTTGTTCAACAACTTGAAGAACAGTACAACACATCAAATGTTGTCGACAAGCTTGATCCTAATAAGATATTTAATTCGGATATATCCGCGTTAAATGCTCAAGCAACTGATCAAATCAGAATGAATAAGATATTCGAGAATCGTTTGCGTGAGAGTTTAACGGAGAAGGGTAAGTTTGGTTTAACCGAAACTGATATTATGGCTATGCAAGCGTTAACGGCTGCTAAGAGTGCAGTTATCAATATTACAAAGGAAAAGGTTGCTATCAAGAAGAATATTGCTGATATACGTTTGAAGCAACAGCTTCAGAATGCTGGTGGTTCAAATAATGGTAACCCAACGGTTCTCACTGGTAAAGGATCAACATCAGTTACTGATATTGGTAGATCCATAATGGATGAGATCTTTAATGATCCTAGCGGTCAGAGAGTTCCTGATTCAGCATATGGAAACTATGAATCAATCTCAGTTGAAGAAGCGGGTAATTTGCTCGATGAGAATGTAACTGGTGAGATCAATATATATACCATGAACGAGAATCGTAATCCAGAAACCTTTGTAGTACTAGGACCTAATGGTGATGATGCTCATTATGAGACTATTGCATCTGATGGTGAAAGATTGACTGATGCTCTTAATCCTGAATCTCCTATTGTGTCAATCGATAGAGAATCGGGATTTGCCAAAGATCTTCTCGGTAATCAATACCATATACGCGATAACTGATATGTTATAGATGGGGGTATATCCCCCATCCATTAACCATATACAAAAAGTTAATTGTAGTGATATGTGAATATGAATAGCGATTCTTCATATTTAACCATAGCTCAATCAATTAACAAAATATTTTAGTAAAGGAGAACTATATCATGATTGAAACAAAATATGGCATGAAATATACAATGCCACACAGTGTTGTTCATATTATTGATAATTCTGCACATACTGGTGAGACACCTGTAGTTGTTGCAGAAGATCCATCTTTGTATGCTGCAATCGTGGTAACACCTACTAACATCGGTGAAGATAATAAGGTTATTACTATCACCAGAAGTGATGTTACTAATGTTGCCTATGGTCTTGGTAATATTACACCCAGTGACATAACAAAGTTTGGTCAGACTATCACTTATGCGAACAGCCTTCTTAATCAGGACGTACCCATAAGATTTATGCGTGTTACACCTGAAGGTTCTACATACGCTGTATCATGTATTGTGGTTCAGTGGAGAGTCGATCCAATTGATAATAAATTCCACACAAGATTCATCGAAGTCGATGTATCAACTATTGATGCTCGACTCGCAGATTTCAAGAATCCTGAAAAGCTCAACGCTTATCTGGTTAAATACTTCTCAAAGAACAATGTTGATGCCGTTGGCTACACATGGACTCAGAGAGTATTCATGACATATATCTCAGCTGGTCGTGGTAAGGCTTACAACTACATGGCTACAGCAATCAATCCTGTAACACAGGGTAAGAGACCTGCTAATATCAAATATGAGTTTGTGACAATTGACACTCGCTCAAACAATATATGTGAACAGTTCGTTGCTTCACTCATAAATGATAACAGTACTGATGTTATTAACGCTACAGATTCAGTTAATGTTGCTGTAAAGAAGAGAGTACCTGGTTCATCAATCATCGTTCCATTTGTAAATGAAGCTGCTATCCGTGAAGTATATAATGCATATATGCTCCATTATGATGGAATACTTCATTCTACAACTACTGATGAATTCACAAAGGGTGTTTATAACCTACTTGATGTGAATACATTCGATATTCTCTACGGCGAATATGTTTATGAGGGATCAACAGGAAGAGCTCTACCTTTCTATCAGGTTGATATGCTTGATACTGACATTGCATCACTCTCTGAATCAAACAGAATCACAACTGTTGTTACTGATAAGACTCACACACCTCTCACAACACTCTACAATGAACTTGATACAATGACATCAGGTGTTACTCGCAGTGGTGATGAGACATACGTTGGTGACATCTATCTCGAGACTGTTGGTACATCAAACATGAACCCCAGACTCGTTGTAGTTGCTGGAATCAACCAGTACACTGGTTCAGTTACAACTGTTACTATTCCTAAGGTATACACTCTCGCTGCTGATCAGACGATTGACAAGACTGTATCATCCAGACCTATTAAGGTTGTATTTAATGATACAACTGATGCTACTGGAAAGAACAGTGCATCTCTTAATACACTCGTATTGAGTGGTGAGATCACAACGAATGATATCGTTGCTCAGGTTGATGGTTCATCCTTCAAGCTTTACAGTGTTGCTTCTGTAACACCTAACGATGTTAATAAGTACACACTCACAGAGTATACCGGAACAATGGTTTGGGCTGCATGTGATTGGAATTCACACACAAACGGTGCTTCAGGTGTTGGAAATATCATCGGACTCGTTGAAGGTGATGCTGCATACACACGTGTTGGTTCTATCATTATAAAGGAAGACGGTACAGTATATATCAATGACTATACAGGTACACCTGTTCAGATTACAAACTGCTCCAAGAAGTTTGGTGCACACGTTTCATCTGTAAACATCACAACTGACATTGTTGGTGCACAGTATGACGTACTTTATTACATGAATGAAGACGTTGATGCTTGGTCTGTATCAAGAATTTCAATTGCTAACGGTGGTACAGGTTATGCTGTTGGTGATACTGTTAAGGTTCTCGTTGCTGCTAACGATGGCACAGTTGGTGAAGTTGCTGTTAAGTATACTGAATACACAACTGCTAAGGTTACTTCAGTAAACGGCGATGGTTGTGTAACTGGTATCTCACTTGTTGACACAAAGGAATATCCTAAGACAGCTACAATTGATGGTGCTGAAACAACTTTCGATATTAACACATACATGACAGTTGCTGATGGTGTTTATACACCTATCGAAATCCAGACTGAAAAGCTCACTGACGATGTTGTTGGTACTGGTCTCACAGTATATGTGACAGCCGTTAAGATTAACTCTGAAAACAATGTTGCTAATCCTGTAAATATTGACAGATATACTATTACAGGTTCACAGGGTTCACTCTTCAGAGTTGCTGCCGATATTACTGCTATCCCCACAAACTACTACTCCGCTGAATTCGGAATTAACTTCGGTTCAGAAAACGGTGGTGTCCGTCTCAAGCTCGGTTCTACAGGATTCTTCGATGAAGACCTTAATCCTGTTGAGTTTAAGTGGAGACTCTCAGCTCTTCTCGTTAAGGCATATCGTGGTCTTATTGATCCTCGTATCATGTCTCCTTCAAGAGTTCCTGCTAAGTATCTCTACGACGGTGGTACTAATACTATCATTGGTCAGAACATTCTTCCTTATGTAACATATACAGCTGAAGATCTGATCAATGCTTCTACAATCTTTACAGATGATGAGAAGGATAGTATCCTCTTCGATCCTAGTGTTATTGCTAACATCAAGGGTACTGAAGACATCGACGTTAAGAAGGCTATGTATGACCTAACTGTATACAGATGCTATCAGGGTATTCCTGAAGCTAGAAGACCTATCGGTCCTGGTTCTGGTCTATCACTCCATCTCGACGCAGGTATCTGTAATGCAGAAACAGCTATGCTCGTTAATAAGTCATTCGCTAAGCGTTTCGATAATCCTAATGTTTCTTGGGATATCGGTGGTTGGGTTGACACTACAACAGGTGTTTCATTCACATATGTGAAGCACATTGTTGACAGACTTCCTTCACACTGTAAGCAGTATACTGTTAACAAGCCTTTCACAGGCAAGTATTCCAAGATTACTTCCGATATGTATACATCATACTTCCCGGATATCGATGCTACTGATTGGGACATGAGAGAACTCATGTACACATCTGGTGGTAACGCATGGGTTGAGCAGAATGGCGAAATTACTCGTCGTTCACAGTGTACACTCGGAAGAATTGACGAAACATCTGATCTTATCCAGGAAAGCAACATGAGAACACTTTCTCAGTTGGTATATCTCCTCCAGAATAAGATTGACAACTATCTCCTCGAATACGACGATGATGGTACTCTCAAGACACTCTCTGATGAATGTAATAACCTCTTCAGCGGATGGATTGGTACACACGTTCAGAGTCTGACAATCGAGTTCACAAGAGATATTGATATCGACGGTGGTAACATTGTAATCTGTGATGTTGCTGTTACATTCCGTGGTCTCATTCTCCGTGTTCCGATCAGAGTAACTGTCAACAGACGTTCGAATTAATTTGTAGAAAGGAGTGGAATTTATGGCAATTAGTTTACAAAGTGGAATTCGTGACTATAATGGTGATCTCTCCAAGTACACTGGTATACTCGGTGGTCTCACACCTGATATACATACTCTCAGATCTCTTAATCCTCTTACAACAAACCGTGTCATCTGTGTAATGTACAGAGGTCCTTACTTCTTGATGCATTACTTCGGTGATGGTTCTAATGCGTATACTAACCGACCCTTCGCAACATACAAGAAACTTATCGAGTACTACAATATGGGTATTCAGGTAAATATGAATGATGCAACACTGGGTATGTCTCAGGGTCTTCAGGGTGGTTTCGCTGGTAGATCATTCAATGTTCCTACAACACAGAATGCTCAGACTGGTCAGACACTTCGTATCACAGTTCCTGAACTCGTAGGTCGTCCTGTATCTAACTTCCACAACATGTGGATTGATGGTATTGCAGATCCTATCACAGGTCTTACAACATACCATGGACTTGTTGCAGGTTCATATAAGGATGGCACACCTCAGAGAATCTTCTCACCTCCTGACGGTGGTAGTGATATGGCTCTCGAACCTTCACCTGCTTGGGAAGTTGCAGAGTTCCTTATCATCGCACTCGATAGAAGTGGTGCACGTGTTGAAGCTGCTACAATGGCACTAGGATGTATTCCTCAGAATAAGATCGGTAACGAAATTTTCCAGCATAACAATAACGGTCAGTCTGACATCCAGAAGCTTGAACTCACATTCAGCTGTCAGTATGTTCAGTCAGCATATGTAAACGATCTTGCAACAAGATACGTTCAGCAGTTTGCTGTATTCGGCAACTCACTCAACTTCAATCCTGGTGCTGGCGACGCATTCTTCAAGAACGAAAACGGCAATGTATCCGACACTATCGACACAGCTATGTTCAACAACGGTAAGAGACCTGTTCTCGACGGTGTTCAGTCTGGTGTTGGTAATGCTCCTGCGTTCAGAGCTAATAATCAGAGTGTTACACGTGAAGGATTTGCTCACGAACACACAATTGTTCCTGCAGATCACTCTCGTATCTGGAACCAGCCCAAGACTGGTACAGTAACAAGTATTGCTGATCCTTACAATACAAACGTTGTAAATCCCGGCTAATAAAAAATAAAAGAGTTATAATGGGAGCCATCAGGCTCCCATTATATTCTTTATACTAATATGAACACTTCGAGAATATCGAATCGTTCATATTTGAGTAAGATAGCAGCATGTCTCTGATTGTTATAATCGAAGAATCCGAGTGATACACACTTGAGTTTCTTATCAGCTTTTGTCACCATCTTTTTAGATAACATAACACCATTATCAAGTATCGTTGGTTCCTTAGCTTTAGCAACTGTCTCTCTACCATAATCAGTGAAGTCTGCTTTTAATGCAGCATTCACCAACATATCATCGTTGATGGTATCAAGATTATCCAAATCATAATCTTCACCCAACTCATCAAATACAGACTCATCAGTTATGACGAATCTGTATTTAAAGTTCTTAGGTTTGTGATTCTCGATTATTTCCGCAATTGATAATTTAGTAGTAGCCATACATAAATACCTCCATCAAAATTCATCTAAAAGTGTTTCTCTAAAGTTTCTCACATATGCTTCAATTGTTATTGGCTGAGGTCTCTTGAACTCAGTACTTGATGTATATGCTTCAAACATCATTTCGTAGATATACTCATCACCCATAGGATGTTGCCATCCGTCTGTGCATAGAGTCATAGACTTAGTATACCTCTCCCAATATTGAGACACGAATTCACCATCATCAGTTACCAATGCATGATTGACAACAGCAGCATACGGTAATGAATTGATCATTTCAGTAATGACATCGATTAATTCGACATCACCTCTGAACATTACATCATTAAATAATGACACATCTGAAATACATGAACATACGTTTTCGATTGCATCAGTAACAAATCTAGACGTCGATACTACTACGAATCTTTCATTTGTTTTATTTGATCTGAATATAAATGGGGATAACACGTCAACTTCGTTTACATTATAACCATTACATCCATCTATTATTTCAATATGAACATTATCAATATTGAAATTGTGTTGTCTTAGAAATATATCCATAAACTTTCTGTTATCTGTGAATACCTCGTATTCCATATTATCATTTTTAACATTTAATGGTTTGAATTTAAATTTGAAAATCGAGTTATCATTTACCATGTCTTTACCTCCGATAACGCGATATTTGCGAGATATGCCAATAACTCTAAATTATCCATCTTATACGTTCCAAGTTTACCGAATGGAATGTAAAAGTAATCGGGTAATTTATCATGAAGATATTGGGTTTGGAATTTTGATAAGTATGTTAATACTGATTCATCATAGTTATCCAGTTTATCAAATATTTTCAACAAGTGTTTGTTAATACCTAAGGTATGTTGCTGGAGTGATTCTTCACCGATACCTTTGTATGTCAATACACCGTCATTATAGAAAATCTCTATCTTGTTATATCTGATATAACTCGACCATGTGTGTTTGTGTTTTAATTCAACACCTTCTATGTTTGATATTATATTCTTTTTTGAGTTGAATATAATAGCATCGGAATGCAGTGACAATATACTCTCATCATTCAACCCGTTTGCTTCAATGAATTTTCTTCTTATATCTCTAATACCAGATAATAGCTGTGTTGAGAATTCAGTGTTTCCTCTCTGTAGTAGACCCATCTTCACCTCTCTTTTTTCTTTAGGTAACAGCTTCAATTGTTGTATCGTAGACTGATCCAATAGACCAAATCTTTCTGATACAGATACTGATGCTGCTACCATATCATATTCCATTATATTACCATGGAACATGTATTGGATATTATTGTTAAACCATAACATTTTGTCGTACATGTTCAAACCCCCTCGTTGAAATGAATTTCACATTTATGTTTATGATTCAATTCAATAATATATATGTGAAAAATAATTATTGTAAAGGAGAATCATATTATGTCTAAGAATATTGATCCACTGGATAAACTGTTACAGCAACACAATAACGCTGTTACTGGTAAAACCCCCACAACGCCTTCTGAAGCAAGAGTCATAACTGAACCAGTTGATGATACACAGGATTTAGTTGACGATATTAATTACAGAGGTGAGGAGATCGACTACGGTGATAATGACCTCGAAGAAGAGATTAAGATGGAAGAGGAAGCTGATGAAGCGAGAATTCAGGAAGCTATTGAGAAGAAGCACCATGATGAAGCTACTGAAGCCACACCAGCCCATCCACATGATAAGGAAGCACAGATGAGAGATGTTGATTTCCAGGCAAACAAGCTTGCTGTTGTAACAACAATGATCAATCGAGTTGTTGCTAAATATAAGCTCGTTGAAGGTGGAGTGTCTGAAATGCCCATCGAAGGTGATGTCACACATCTAACACGTATGGAGTTACAGGGTGAACTCATTGATTTGTACCACAGAGATGGTGATGTTATTACACCTGAATTTGAGAATCTAATTCTCAAGAACTGGATCCTTCCTGATGGTCGTGATGCATATACAACTATCAACGAAACTGGATCAGCTACTTCACAAACATCAACACAGGATAATGAGTCTGATAAACCTACCGCTAAGTCAAATGAACCAACATCTATCAATATTAACATTCCTGAGGAAACTCGTGATGTTACTGTAAACATTGATGGTGAAATGGTTGACAGAACTATGGATAGTCGTCAGATCAATGTAACAGTTACACGTGTTTCTGATGAACAGATTCAGGAGATGAATATCATTGAGAATGGTGATATTCCTGAACACATCAATGAATATGATCCTGATCTAAATGATGTACCTGTTACATTATCCGCATCAGCATACAGATGTGTTATGAGTTCAATCAACTGGTTTAACATCATGAGATTCTCAGCAGCTATGTCTGGTAATGACGCTGACTCAGAAAATAAGAAGTGGTCAATCATCTATAAACATATTAAGAATGTTTCAATTGGTGAGTTTGAAAACTATGAAGACTTCCTTAAGAAGACAAAATATTCTGATCTGAATATGCTATCCTGGGCTCTACTTACAGCATCATCAGAGGAGCAGGTTGAGATTGAGTTGACATGTAGTAAGTGTAATCATGATTATGTTTATAAGTACTCACCCAGAACTCTCGCACATCTTGAGAAAGATCGCATTACTGAAACATATATCAAAACACATGAAGTCAGTCTCGGTAAAGAAGCTATTGAACATTGGAAGAGGGTTACTGCACCTACAGCATATTCACTCGGTGAGAAATCTAAAATCGGTGTTGAAGTTTCAATCCCCAATGTATATAAATGGATTAATGAAAAGATCCCACTTATGAATTACCTGTATTCTAAATATAACGACGGTAAACCGTACAGTATGGCAGATGAGAATGATCCCGGTAGACCCGAATTCGAATTCATGTGGGCTATTGCTCAGATCATTGATTCAGTTGTAATATACGATGATGCTGATGCTCAGGGTATCAGACATATCAAGCAGAGATTCACTGATTGGGATAAGATCGAAAAGATTCTCGATAATCTGTCTCACACAGAATCAATGATTCTTCTTGCAATTGTGAGAAAGTTCTCTGATGTAAACGCACCGAATGTATCGTTCTACTTCGAGAATGTAACATGTCCTAAGTGTCATGTTAAGCATGATAGACTGATTGTCAAAGATATCTCCGAGCAGTTGCTTTTCCCCATATCTCGGAGGCTCGAACTTACAACAATAAACTTGATCGAGACGCCCTCGAAATGATAGAGATTGGGTTATTGTTCAAAAATATAATTCCCATGGAGATGCTTGCACGAATGCCGCTTCCATTCGTGCATCGCCTCCGAGATATAAGAAAGAAGCAATTGGAACTTTCACGTGCTGATATGGAAGGAAGTAGCAGAACACCACCACAACCATCAGGTCCTCCTATAATGGATGATCCAATGATGGATGATTTGATCGATGAGCTTTCTTAAATAAATTAAGGAAGTGATTTATATGAACGAATATGAACGATTGAATGATTACATTCAATATATTATACAAGTTAATGGTATGGATTATGTTGCGTCGAATTATCTGAGCTTGCGAGAACAATTCTACCAAACCAGAAATACGTCGTGACCAATATCAAAGGAGGACCAACGTATGTTCAAAATTCCAATGAAACTGGCTATCAGTTTTAACATTAATAATCATCATCTTTATATATCGACGATGAATATATTCTATCACACACTTCGACTATTGAATGGTCGACATAAGATCCTTGACAGAGAGACATATAAAGAATACTTCAAGGATATAGTGCATAATGTTCAACTATTAACTCCGCCTATGGATGCATTCATCCCAGCCGAAGATGATGACACTTCACATATATTCTCCATCAATAGAGACATGTGTGAATATAAAGAGATAGCAACAATTATTACTCGAGATCAGATAAAGAGTATTCTCCCGGCAACCCACGATGTTATCGTAAAGCTCAACGAAGATAACAATCTATATGATGTGATCATTGATGACATAACATTGTACTATGCAGTGTTTAAGTATCTTGATCAGATCAGTGCTATCCGTTTGAAAGTCGTGTCCAATCTATCAGATATTGTTGAACACGTTATCGGTAATATCACCCTCAATGATATTAAACGATATCTGATATCAAATAAAATAAATGAAGAAAAATATAATGCATTTAAAGACGGTCTGTTTCTACCTGATGTCAAAGGAACTCAAGACTTCTTCAGTGTAGAACATGGTGATATAAAAGCTTTCGATGTTGTTAATCTCATAATGAGATTAATCTCAAATAAAATTGTTAAATCTGACACATATATTGTTCTTGCGATATACGCAATCATGTCGTTTGCAGTCGCAGATATTATCGATGGCAAGACAGAATCTGAATGTGCAAAGTATGTGAGGGACGTATTATCTAAAATATAATTTAATGAAGGAGATTGAATTATGAGAAACAAGAAAAGAAACTTACCCGACGGACCCCCTAAACGTAGAAGACGCCGATTCATTATGAATAGTGCTGTCGAAATTAACAAACGTGTCAGAGAAGTAAACAGATTGTCGTTATTCGGTTCATCCGCATTGACATTCCCGGATAAGATTTCGACAACACGTGGTGGTATGGCAACTAAACATACATCACAGCGTGTCGTGTTAACTAATCCGGAATTTCCTCGACTATTTACAGGTGCAGAAAATGCTTTCGGTGATCGTTCATCATGGAACATAAAAGCTGAAGGCGATTATCAACTTATGAAAGTATTTCGTAAGTTTAAAGACAATCCATGTTCACCAGTTGCATACATTTTCAAGAATCTGAATAATGGTAAATATAAATGTGAGATTGTTAGACCTGCTGAACATCTCACCGAGAACTTCGGATTCAGAATGCATAATAATATGGGTGGATATGTTGAAGGTGATGTATTACCTAAGGGAACAATAATTGCTCAATCATCATCATATGTCGATGACAATTATTGTGGTGGAAGAAATGCTCGTATGGCATACACGGTATTACCAGAACTTACTGAAGACTCTATTGTTATATCTGAAGAACTTGCAAAAGAACTTGAATACGATTCAGTATATAAGATAACAGTCAAAGTTAGTAAGAATGCATTCCTGTTAAATCGATATGGTACTGACGATTTTTACAAACCTTTTCCTGATGTTGGTGAGATGACGACTGATGGTATTCTTTGTAGTGTGCGTGAAGATTCATATCTTTCATCGCTGGCTGAAACAAGAGTATCCCATAGTAATGATATAAACTCATTCGTCAATGGTGATGGAATGGTTGTAGATATAGATATATTCTCAAATATTGATGTTGAGAATGAGCAGGTTAACGGGTACCTTGCACAGATACGCGAATGGTATTCTGAAATATACGCATATATCGCTCCAATCATAGACGACGTATATCAGGATGATACCACTTTGCTTGATATATATCATAAAGCTGATAAGTTCCTTAATGATACCACTTGGGTTACTAAACAGGATATGGTTGACACACTGATTGAGTTTACAGTTGTTCACCATACTGAAATCAGACCAGGTCAGAAGATAACTGGTAGAATGGGTAATAAATCTGTAATATCCAAAATTATTCCTCGTCGTCTCATGCCAATGACTTTTGATTACGATGATGAAGGAAAACCCATTCCTGGTTCAGAACGACCAATTGATATGTTGGCGAATGGTCTAGCGGTTCTTAATAGAATCATCTCGTTTGCAACATATGAATTGTCAATGACATTCCAGATGGAAAGAATTCATCAGCATATACAGAGACTCAATGATGATGGTGTATCACCTGATGAGATAATTAGTCTTGTTTCAGATTTCGTATCCATTTATAATCCTGAACAAGCTTCTGAGATCATGAGACTATATCATGACGAACCAGAAGAAGTTTTTGAGGATGTTATTGAGAATGGATTGTATCAACAGATTGAACCATTGAATGATGTATGTATCAGAGATGCGTTAATGCTTGCTGAAGATAAATATCCTGATATACTGAAGCGATATGGAATCAAAACAAAGCTTCGTCATAGATGGGTTGAACTTGATGGTAGGTATACGGTAGGTTATCAGTATATCTGGGTATTGAAACAAGAACCAACAAAGGCATTATCAGCCATTGCTACTGGTAGAACAACCTGGTATGACTTACCCGTTAAGACAAGACAATTCAAACACCATCTCAGAAGATATTCGGATAATCCTGTTAAGTTTGGTGAATATGACACTTATAACTTCTTATCCGGTGTTGGTGTTAAGGAGTTTGCCAAAATGTCAACATACTACAGAGGTTCACAGTATACTGAAAATTCAATACTAATGTCTCATCTCGAAGACCGACCCCTTGATCTCACTAAATACAATCAGTTCCCTCAGCTTGATAATCTCAGTAATGTTCTCAAGTTAATGGGTGAAGAACTTAAACCGGATATCTTTAACTATTCAACAATCGGTAATATCGACGAGGAATTTGAGGTTATGATTAATAACGTTAAGGTTAACATATCTATTCCTGATTTGAGATATGTCCTTATCATGCATTCATACTATTTACAGTATGCCGAATATCTCAATGTCCAGATCGTTGACATGGCTGATTTCCTCAACAATATAAGTGAAACAAATCTGTTTGACGGTTGTCCTAAAGATTATATCGAGATGATATATAATAAGTTTGCTGTACTGTTACCAGTGTTACAGCAGCTCAAACAGTATAAATGATATTATGATAACCGGGGATATATCCCCGGTTATTTTTTTATAAACAAAATCCATAAAAATATTTTTATGAAATGAGATGATACGATTATGTCTAAGATAGTCAAGATAGACAATAAGTATTATGATTTTGGAACGAAAAACAAATCTTTTTTGCAAACTGCACAAGAACTAAAAATACTTGGTATAAAAAACTGGTATATTTGTTTGGAAGTCAAATACCCTCAGTTGGGTGTACAAGACATTGATGCTTGGGATGAGAATATAACAGCTGAACAAATCGGTCGTATATTAATAGAGTCCAGAGACAATGTTTGGTTCTTCATCCGTGAAGTCGCTAAGATTCCAGCTAAAGGTGCACCTACCCCATTCGACCCACTACTCACACGAGCATCTCATGCGGCGATTTGGTGTTATGAACACAACATAGACTTCAAGCTGTGTCAGCCTCGACAGACTCATAAAACGACTTTCATTGAATTGATAATGGTTCATGCATTTACTCTATCATTGAACAATGTCAATATTCCATTCTTACATATTAAGGATAGTAGAGCTCAGGATAATGTTCGAATGTTCCGAGATTATATTACTGATGGATTACCACCGTATATGAATCCGTGGTTACATGATAAACGTCCACCTGGATTAAAATCTTTAAGATATGAAGCACACAAGATAGGTATCAAACCTATGTCAAAAGCTGCGTCTGCTGATAAAGCGATGGACCTTCTCCGTGGTGAAACGGTCTATGTTGTATTTGGCGACGAGTGGGAGTACATTGATTATATTGATTCAATTATGTCTGGTGCAGCACCAGCTATGCACTCTGCTCGTGATATTGCAAAAAATACTGGCGTTAAGACCTGTGTTGTATTAGCTTCAACACCAGGTAACCTAGATACTACAACCGGTAAAGCAGCACAGAAAATGATCGATAGTACTCCTAGATTCTCTGAAAGATTCTATGATTTAACACCAGCCGAACTAACAGAAATGTTTAGTGATATGACTAGTGGTGATATGGAGGTTACTTCTGTTTATGTTGAGTTCAACTGGAAGCAGTTACGTAAGACAGAACAGTGGGTTCGTGAACAATATGAAGATGCTTTGAAAACAGGTAAGCTCGATGAGTTCCGCCGAGGTGTATTGTTACAACGTTATCGTGGTTCTGACAAGGTATTATTCCGTCAGGAAGATGTTGATTATATCGTTCAACATATGAGGACACCTGACTATGAAATGATGTTAGTCAAGAAATATGTGTTGTATGTTTATAGACATCAGATACAAACATTTGACTTGATGTCAGATACACCTTTCTTCGATATTAATATACCATATCTTGTTGGCATTGATGTAAGTACAGGTAGTGGTGGTGACAACACAGCTTTTGTGATTGTTCATCCTTACACATTGGAGATAGTTGGCGAACTAAAATCACCGTTCATGTCAACTAATGATGCAGTTAGAGTTATTACTGAATTAGCATCATTAATGCCTAAATGTATTTTTTGTTTAGAATCCAATAGTATAGGTAAAGCAATTGTAGCGTTTGCTGAAGAATCACCATTAATATATAGATTCTATCATGATCCTAAACTAGATATCACCAAGAATGCGACAACGATAGACTATTCACAATTATCATTAGAACAGAGATCACAGAACAGACAGTATATCGGTACTACTGTAACTCCCGGTGTCAGAAACACAATGATGGAATTGTTGAAACGTTATGTTCGAGACTATCATAGTTTATTGATATCTAGATTCTTGGTTGAAGATATTACCAAACTTACAATCAATAAGAGTGGTAAGATCGAAGCTGAATCGGGTGAACATGATGACATCGTAATGGCTTACCTACACACTATCTATATTCTCACATATGGTCATGACTTGACACGTTTCGGTATCAATAAAGCATTATGTTCTTACGAAGAAGCATTTGAAGTACTGGATGATTACGAAGAATCAACAGTTGAAAAGCAGATAAATAATATGGTTCCATATGATTGTCCAACACTATATGAACACCAGTTACTTAATGATCTAATTAGTAGAAACAGTTTAGAATTCAAAGGTGAAGGTGGTGTTGATGTTTACGGATACACAAGGGAAATGTACGATAGAGCAAATAATACAGGTAGATCATCGAATGATAATTGTGAAACATTATCAGCAGCTGACTTGGCATGGTTTAGTAGCATGAATTAATAATATAATTGGGTGGGCTGTATGCCCACCCAACCATTATTATATTACTTAAGAAGCTTGGAGATTTCACGAGCTTTAGTTCCAGATGAATCAAGCATAGCGAGCTGTTTGTTTACAGATGCGAGAGAATGAATCTCGAAGTCATTGTGTAAATCAGGTAATAGTATCTTAAGTGATTCAGCATCAGTATCAAGTACGACGAATCCAATGAGGAAAAGTTCACGACAGAACTTAACAGCTGTCTTACCGTCGAGGAGATCGATATCTGTTTTAGCTCTGATATTATCAACATCATCCTTTGTGATTACGATAGTAGCATTAGGTATCAGTCCATCTGATGTGAATTTCTTTGTGAAGATTGATGCACTAACAGCGTCACCCTGTGTGTGAGCGAGATTATATAGACGAGTATACCATTTTCTCTTAGGATCACGACTATCGATAGCAGATTGTTTCTTACCCTTAATATTGAAAAGGATATCCTTGAAGAACTTAAGCTCACCTGCACGCCATTTAGCTTTTCTTGTAAGCTTGTTCATTTCCTTGAGAGGGTATTCAGCAACCTCAGGAAGTGTTGATGAATCAATAAGACGAGTATGTGTTTTGACAGCAATGTTATATTCAACAGCTGTTTCAGCCTGACCTGTCTTAAGATTAATGGGTCGAAGTGTAACTGCAGTTACCATTGGTTTCATTGTGTTTATACGACTGAGAACCGTTTCATCAACCTTAGGTGCATCTATTTTACCTTTAATAGATTCTTCATTCATCTTACGTCTGAGTGCTGAACCACTACTCTGGAAGCTCTTGGAAATATTGTTTACACGCTCACCCTCGATTTCGAGTTCGAGTTTTTGCAGTTTCTTTTTGAACACTTCGTCATCAGACTGTTGTATTATCTGCTTTATCTGAGCCATAATTCTGTCATATTCAGCCTGTTGAATATTAACGGGGTTACCGTTCTCATCTTTAATATTCTTTAAATCTTCATATTGTTTCCTGAGTAGATCAGCCTTATCATTAAGATTATCCTGATCATTCGCTGACTTGTTTCCCTTCTTAACATCGTCACGTATTTCATTTAGGATACCTATCATCTCACCTAGCTGTTTTTCAACAGCGGGATCATTTGCTGTTTTTGGTCTGTTATTATTCTTATTATTATTCTTGTCTTTGTAATGTCCCTTTCCTTCCTGGAAGAAATGGTCGAATTCAGACAACGGCTCATAATCATATGCCTCGTTGATAATTGTCGCAGTCTTATCAGATATTGTCATAAGATTGAATTCGAGTGCTACACCTTCATTTACAATTTCAAAATGACAAGCATCATGTGCATAGCTCATGTCAGTGTGCTCGAGGTATTTGGATGTATCAGATTTGAGTTCTGAAAAAGCATTACCAGTCATCAATTTGTCCATGGAGACATATGGATTTACCGATATTGCCGATGCAAGATATGACATATACACCTGATCAAGTAAAGACACTGTTGCTGTTGCATAATCAACGGGTGTGCTGTCAGACATAAATACCGGAAACTCAAAGATGTTCTGTTTAGCTTTACTTATGATTGATTGGTTCTTCTTAGAACCAGCCCCGAGCTTAGTAATACTTTTATCAACAACCAAACCTATTCCCGGTTTGTCTATCGATTTAGCTCGGTCTTTTATATGATTAAAAACATTATTTCCCATGTGAATAACCTCACTTTCAATATTCTATTATTTCAATATTTCATATATATATTATTAGATTGAATAGAAGAAGAGATTGTATCAAATCTAATATTCAAATACTTAATTACAGGAAGGAAAACCTGAAACAAACCCACGAGAAGGAGCCACTAGTATGAGTGAGTTAGACAAGGCACTAAAAAAATTCGGTAAAGAATCTAAGAAAAGATTCAAAGAACCCTCGCAAGCTCTCGAAATTGGTCGCGAGATGACCCGTCGTAGAAGAGAGGAGGAAGAAGCTTTTGCAAGAGCAAGGGCTGAAAAGAAGAAAAAGAAGAAGTAATCACATCGATTACTTCTTCAAAAGACCGATTGTTGATAATCGGTCTTTTTTGATTATATCAACATCTTATATTAGGAAGTCTTTTTATATCCTTATATGATCCAGGATAATAAGGCATCATAATTCTTCTATGAGTAGCCCAATGCCATATAGACTTTGCTTGTTTAACATGATCTGCAATATCGATATAGTAACAGTCCCTATCATCTTTACGTCTACGAAGACGACCGAATATCTGTTCACCTATTATCAATGATTTTTTTTGATCAAAGTTTATAACAACTGCTAAGTCAGGTACATCTACACCAGTTCCCATAGACAATGTTGTTGATAATATTATATCCTGCTCCAAAGCTCTTCTTTTTTCTGCCTGAGACATAGACCCATCAACAGTACTTATTGAGAATTTACTGAAGTAAGGATCCCTATCCATTCTTTCTTTAACAATCTTTATTGTTCTCAGTAATGGTACAAGTACCAAAACTTTACCATAGTCACATATCCTTTTAGAGGTTTTCGTCATATTGATTATGTTGTTTATGAACGGCATTCCATTCTGGTAATTCATCAACATGTTGTAGTATGTCGAAATTACCAATCCTTTCGAACCATATTTGAAACATTGATTACATAGTTTATTAGATGGGTGATAGTATATATCCTGGAAGTATATCTTGACATATTCATGTTGATATTCTTCATAGTTGTTGTTTCCAACAAATCTATCAGCATCAAGCAATGCTCTATTGAGAACATTATCTTCGGATATATCACTTCTACCCAGAGTGGCTGATAGATACCAGTTGTGTTTGATATTACATATAGCATCAAACTTTAATACACCCTTAAGATGTAGGTGTGCTTCGTCAATAACCTTGATGCCGAATGATGCTTGGTCTATAACCTTCATAAGACCATCCCAGTCTTTACGCAACTCATTTTCAATAGCAGATATAGTTACAACACAGAATGTCTTTTTTGGGGCATCATATATGTTTGTAGCTATATCATCTTTATCGAATCCAAGATCAGTGAAGTTTTCAATCCACTGATTTTTCAGTAGAGCTGTTGGAGCTATGATTAATGGTTTTAAACCAAGTTTTGCAATAGAGTATATTGCTATGAACGTTTTACCGCGTACGTTCAAACGCCTGGCTATATCATCATCTCTCTATTATTTTAAATTTCTACATATATATTATTAATATGAATAGAAGAAGACATTGTCTGAATATTCTATTCGCGGCATAGCTGAGTAAAGCCGTGGGCTAGACCCGAAACTCGCGAACCAGAGTTAAGCTCCATATGTTGCAGGGAGCAGCACCGGATGTACAGGGCATATGGAGGAGGGTACTGCAATTCACCCACAGATCAATCGATCTGTAAAAATGAGTCTGTTAATATGAGATCCTACAGTGGTTATGGTAGGATGATGATACCTAAACCCAGTATCATTAATAACCACGAAAAGGATAATTCGGACAAGGATTATTCTTTTTTTATTTTTTAATGAGAGATGTCCACCGCTTCGGGAATATATTTCCCTAATGTATTAAATCATACAATAGCCGACGAACTTTACCCTGTTCGGGTCTTAGCTGCTGATTGCTCATTCTTATAGTATTTAGGATTTAACCATGTACCATCTTATGATTTCTTTCTACTTTCGTCGCATTCGCACTTACGCATGTTTCATCGTTATGCTGTAGCACCATAAGCATTAGAGTTCTCGTCCCAGCAATTCAATGGAGTGTACTTTACACGCACGTCACCGTACGCGGGTGCCGGTATAAGTTCAACACCAGGTTTTAGTTCAACAGTAATTTTATCACTGTTTGAAGTTGTTAGTTTCTCGATACAATCCTCTTGGAGTTTTGATCGTGGTTGACGATTCATTTTGATACTCACTTTTTTAGGAGTGGGTAATGGTAATGAATGAGGTTTCGGTAATCTTCTTATTACTTCATCTTTGATGTATAGGAATCCAGATGTTATATAAATAACATCCTTCTCTTTACCAAATATACTTTTCTTATCTGGATCATTACCACTATAGATGAAGTATTCTCGTAAAGGATTTGACAACGAGAAATAACGTAAACATTTACGTTTTATTTCGTCCGAAGGTTGACGAATTATGAGACCTGTCGTAGTTCTTTCAAGTTTCAAATTACATCACCTCTTCCGGGTTTGTTTGATCATCCATCAGATTCTCTTGACCTGTTGATTCATTTAGTTTCGTCTTGTTAGCAGCATTGGTTGCTTGTTTAGCAAGCTCATCAAATCGATCAATATCAATCTGTGGTAGCAATTCAGCAACGAGTAACTTCTTGAATTCACGTATTACTTCACTTGATCCGTTTTCAGCTTTCTTACTTTCGGCAGTTGGTAGGAATACTTGAACAGCCATATCAGCAACAGCATTGAAATTCTGAATCATCTCAACCGTTAGATTTAATTCTTTAGCAGCCGGTTTCTTGAATGAGAATTTTAAGTCTCGTATGATGATGGGGTCAATATCAGTTTCCCATCTCAACAATACTCGATAGAATCTCGTTACATCCATATTCAGATCAATCTTCAATGAGTTAACAGTCGTTGTTAATCGAGCATTTGCCAATTCTGTTTCTTTAGCAAACTCAATCTCTGACATACCTCCCATAACCATCAATGATGGAACGGGTGTTGAATTTATCGCCTCATGCTTCATAGCTTCAAGTAGATCATTGTTGATTGGTGCTTCAGAAGCAGGTGTAGATGTGATTTCAACTGGTGGGGTATTACCTGCTCCCAATGGCATAACCATTTCAGAACAACCAGACACTTTATTCATTGATGAACGAGGATTGAAAATGTCATTAGCTGTTATTCTACGCGATGAGAACTTACGCATTGTTTCCTGAATAAGCTGCTTATAGTTCTTGTCAATACCAGACTGACGAACATTATATATTCTGATCTGTGAATTATTGATTTGATATAGAATCGAATATAGTTTCAAGAACATATACATTCTACCAGTAACAATGCCTGGTTCCAGAACAGAATGTCCTTTACCCATACCGTCTTCATTTACAGTAAACTGTGATACATGTTCAGCTGGTATGAATATGAATCTCATCATAGCTTCATTGAATTTATGAGACTGGAGTATTGAAACTATTTGCTGATGAAGTGCTGTATTATCACGCATAAACTTCAAATCAAAGTTTTGGATAATCTTAGTAGCAAGCTTCTGACAAAACATTTGATCAGGTTGGAACGTGTCAAATCCAACAGATGGTGTTTTCAATGTATAACCAGATAAACCACTGTTTCTACGTTGACCTTGTTCTTCAGGTCTAGTCATATCAGATATGTAATAATATCCAATGACTTGTCTGTCGATTCTAACAGGAATCAATTTAGTTGCAGGAAGTATTCTGGTATATACACCCTTTATGTTTCTGAAATGACGATCAACAGCTCCATCGTCTTCCATAACTTGTTCAAAGAATGTCTCGAACTCAGAAATGAATTGTGCTTCATCTTTGTACTTTGTTTCGTAAACACACTTAAGATCATAAGCGGATTCTTCAAGTACTGGTAATGCAATATCTTCATTTATGTATCGGATATTATTTCCTACCATCTCGAGTATTGCATCACATTCTTCGTCGATGATCTCCTGTTGTTTATTGTTATTTGAACCAGATTTATTTGTAGATTTAGAATGATAATTTGGATATATCTCCATTATCTCCGCTTCTGTAAATAAACTCGGTTTATTGTTTTTGCTTTTCTTATTTCTTGATGAGGTACAGTTAGCCGTTTCACTTATCACTGTATCATTGAGAGATATTTCAACCGCTGATTCACCATAACCATATCCTGTCAATACAGATGATGTACTGAACATATTCATTGCGGTATTATTCTTATTCTTTTCAGCATCGTTGAGTCGATACTTATAAAGATCTTCGAATACCTTCGCATATGGAATATTATATACATAGCTTTCACCATAATGAACACTGTCGAATACAATATGATTACGAATCATTGAATGTAGCCCCAGTCGCTCTTCAACCTTTTCGATTTTTGACATGATACTTGATGTTTCAGCATCAGATAACTTAGTTCTGTCAAATGTTATCGATCTAGTCAATCTACCATCAGCCAAGTCAGCTTCACATATAGCATCACGAATAATCTGAACGGCTACAAACCATTCAGGTATCTGTGATATTATAAGATCGAGATCCTGACGCAACGCTATATCTGAAATAGTGTTGACTGGTAAGAAAGCTGCATCCTGAAGTTCTTTGGGCATACTGGTTATATCAACACTCTCATTGCTTTTACCATCGAATTTGATATTAGCAACTTTTTCAACGAATGACAAATCGGTTGAAAGATTATAGTCCTTAAGTATAGATTCGATAGTGTCAACAATTTCATATTTGTGATCAGTTATATCATCACCTACGACATCACTCATCAAGTCATTTATTAATGCTTGTTTTCTTTCATCTGATGCCATAATAAATCTCCTTCATTATGTGATTGATGCTTCTTTGAAAGCGTTGAAATATCTGAGGTATGATGTCATTGTTAGTATATATACCTTGAGTATTGAATCCATTGTTTGTTTAATGGTCTTTGTTAACTTAGCATCATTTGTCCATCCGAATACTTCATCAGTTGTAGTTGTCCGCGATACACCTTTACTATCAGTAGTACTATAATTCTTATTGCGAAGAACCTTGATTATTCCATTCATCAATTTAGATGATATTTGTTTATGGGCTGAATCAATACTATTCACAATGTCTAGAGCTTCCTGTTTAGTCATGGTTAAATCCTCGTCAGATCTGATTTTTAATGTCATATTTTTGATGTTTTTATGAAGACTTTTGTTTTGATATTTTTCATTGATTTCATTATACGCTGATATGTCAGTATTATGCCGTTCAATGAGAGCCAGCAGTAATATTATATCAGTTGAAGCCTCGACCATGCGTGTACCCAGCTGGTCTGCTGTTGATAATACTATACCTTCTTCGAATACCTTACCTTCAGCAGCGAATGTTTTACCTTTGAGAACAACCTTGTTGTCATCAAGAACGTTCTCGAATCTTTTCTTGACTTTGTCCATTCTGGTGTTAATAACCTTCATGCTTATATCCAGGACAACACTTCTGAAGGCATACCATGCTTTAGTGAGTATACTTTCAGTAACTGCTTCCTGATATAGATCAGACAATGATTTCTGAACAACAGGTGCGTCATTGAAGAAATAACTCGTGTTAAAATCCATAGCCGATGGATTTACATATGACATACTAATCATCCTTTCATTTTATAATGGAATTCCCATCTTATGATTGGTATCTTCACGGGAATTGATAATGTTGTTATTTGCAAAATTATTAACAGTATTAGATGTTAATGACATGAATTGCAAATAAGGTGTTATTATTCTACTATCTCTCTTTAATGGTTCAAGTTGTGACTCTCCCATAATGATATAAGGAGAACCTGTAAACATTCCAGCAGCACCAATGTATTGCTTTTTGATTTTGTCATTTGGGTCATCGTGTAATAAGAACGGGTAAGAAGCTTCAACTTCCTTATTTATATGACCCATGTCATCAGTTATTCCAGCATTGTAGTTGAACTCAACCAATGTTCTATTAACGTTCTCCAACTTGTATTGATATTTAAATTGAGCACCAACTTCCATTGATGTTAATGGGGCATTACCTGTATTCGATAAACCAGATGGTGTTACTGATACAGGATATACACCATAATACTTACACCAATATATTATCTTTGTCATAGATTCATTGGTAACAATATCAAATATAGATGCACAGTACTCCAGTGCTCTATCATATGGGTGATTCATTACAGTGTTGGGTAGATGATATATTGATCCAGCACTGGTTAAGAAACCATTTGTACGTTGATAGTAGTTGTATGGTGGTGCAAACACACCCTTCTGACGTTTGTAGATGTAGAGCATCCACATACGTAGCATCTCATACACTTCGAGGTTCTTAGTGTCTCTGAACTTCAACTCAAGCATATCCCCCTTACGACTCTCAAGAATAGAACCATGTTGGATAGTATTGCCCTCTAAACTCTTAGAACCATTTTCATATATACCAATCTTATCACTATTAACAGACAAACCATCTACTCTATTAGATAACAGATAATTCCAATTGGAATTAATCTTGTTATTACTGTATGAACCAGTAACATATGTTGGTGATAGTAGATTTAGAATATGAGGCATTCTTGATGCACATGATGAGAAGTCTTCATCATATTCTGCTTGTTCTGATAATACTGAACCGAGACCAGATGGATTGTGAGCCATTATATAACACTCTGGTCGAGTGATGAATATATGACGGAAACCCTTTCTGAATTCAAGATCAGCTATAGGTAGTTTGGTTCTGTTGTATGTCGTTAAATTTGTATGCTGTGCAGTTAGAGGATGTAATCGAGTAAATGGTTGAAGAGGAGATATTGGTGGTTCTGTAACAGCCTTATTACTCTCATTGGTGACTCTCTCAGATTCATACCCGTGTAAACCGAAATTAATAATCTTCTGTTTTTCAGGATCACCTGTAGGATTGATATGTGTTGTGGAACCAGAAAAT
>JAFVPU010000036.1 GCA_017505165.1 Clostridia bacterium | reverse complement strand
GGTGGAAACATATTGTTTGACTTTACACAAGGCTATGATGATGTGAGATATGATATGGGTGTAGCATTTGGCTTGCCTGGTGTGAGACAAAATTATACACTTCTAGGTTATTCTAGAACTCCAGGTGGGGAACCTTCATGGGTGTTTGCAATTCCTGTGGATGAACATATTGATTCTCTTACAATTTATCCTATCTGGCAAGGTAATCAGCGAAGATTATTGACAGGAACAGAAGAAACTGCTTGGTTGGATCTTGATATATACGAGAGTATGAGCACCAAGATTTATAGACAAGGAGACACAATCACTCTTCCTTCAGATTTGACACATATTCAAGCTATGGATCAATACAAGAATGCTATCGTGAAAGGTTTTGTATACAAACAATACAATGCAACGAGTGGTGAATACGAAAATGTTGTGTATGCACCAGGTGCATCAATCACTGTTGGTGGTGTTGATGAATATATTGAAATCACACTTGATGTTGAAGTAAAGAAAGTAGATGTAACCTTTGACCTTTGTGGTGGAACATGGGATTCTGTCAATTTTGCAGATCAACAATACGAGATCGGTACGAACATGACTGATATCTTCAACTATGATGCAGTCAGAGCTCCAAGCAATATGTTGTGGCATGCTGGATGGAATGTTACAATCAATGGTGAAACAAAATTCATTCATAGATACGAGTATGATCCTAACAATCCATATATGCTTGAAGCATCTGATGGCGAAATTGTATTTGAGGCTGTTTATGAGGAAAAGACAATCCAATATTTCTTCAATCCATATCCAGAGTTGTTTGGATATGTGGTAATTACAGGATCAGATATTACTCTCAACTATACAGAAGAAGAATTCAAAGAAAGATATAATGCTTATAGTGGTGGACAAGAATTGTCAGGTAAGCTTTCTCATTTCGAGTTCAATAGAAATGGACAGATAGAGACAGCACTTCCTGGTGGAAAATTCTCAAATGTAACAGAATTGGTTTCATATAACAATATGGATTGTTATGAATTAGTTGTCAATGTGGTGTGGGTGAATGAAGACCAACTCCTCACCTTCCACACAGCAACAACTCCGGACGAACTCGAGTGCGAGATGACTCTTCCAGCTGGAAAGAATTTGTTGGATATATCTGGAAGAACGTTGGGAACATTGTCTTCTGGTTTTGAAAATAATAATACACGACAATTTGAGTTAGATAAATATTACGTTGGTTTATCTAGTGGAAACTATTACTCTCCGACCAGTGTAACCTATTCGATAGATAATAATACTGTAACTGTGAAAACAAATTTAAGTGCATATGGACTAGCATTCCCTGTAAAAGTTAAACCTAATGTTAAATATGTTTGCAATACTGCAATCAGAGTGAACTTTTATACAGCTTCTGGTGAATATATAAGTTGGGGACAAACTGCTGCCGGACAAACATTTACCGCACCAAGCAATTGTGAAATAGTAACGATAATATTACTTGATGAAACACCTGGAGAGACAAAAACGTTTACAGATATTCAATTACAAGAAGGTGCAGATGTTTCAAATTATGAAGTTTATAGTTCAAAGACCGCAATTGAAAAAGTTGAAAAATCAAAAGTGACCGCAACTACATTGTTATTCAAAGGGGCGAAGTTCACTATTCCAAGTGCAATTGAAACAGAGAAGACAGAAAATGGTGTAACAAAATACTTTGTTGGTTGGTCGACTGATGAAGATAGTTCAACAGTTGAATATTATGCTGGCGACTCATGGACATATAACTCAACTCAAAGTCTTGACTTCTATCCAGTGTACGAGACTGCTGATGAAATATTGTTCACATTCACGGACAATGGTGACGGAACATGTGCTGTGTCCGGCTTGACTGATGAAGGAAAAACTAAAGCACGTATAATTATTCCTTCAACTTACAACGGAATGACCGTAACAACAATAGGTAGCGAAGCGTTCTATAATAATACTACAGTGCAACGTGTGGTTATTCCTTCTAGTATTAAGAGTATAGGTGGAAGTGCATTTGGTGAATGCTATGGTTTGCGAAATGTGACTTTTGCAGAAAATAGTCAATTGGAGACTATTGGAGATAGTGCGTTTTTTGAATGTCCTATTTCTTCTATTGAATTGCCATCAAGTTTAAAAACTATTGGATCTGAAGTGTTTTGGGCGACTGATATTTCATTTATTACAATTCCAGAGAATGTAACAACAATTGATAAATACGCGTTTAATTTGAGTTCTATCCAACTTATTCACAACTTGTCTAGTGTTGAGATAGCTGGTGATGAAGGAGGATTTTATGGATATATTGCCAATGGAGGTAAGATAGTTAAACAAAATGGTATTTTCTATCACGAAACTGACGATGAAGTTATAGCTGTATGTAATATTGTGTATGGGGTATTCACTTCGCTTCGAGAAGATACAACTATCATTTGTGACGGAGCATTTGCTGAAATCCATCATGATGCAGATATAATAATTCCAGCCAGTGTCAAGTATATAGGTGACGCTGCGTTTATAGGAAGTAATTCTTTAGATTGGGGAACATCAATTATACATAGTGTAACCTTTGCAGAAGGAAGCCAATTGGAATATATCGGTGAAAATGCCTTCTATGATTGTCATGGTATAACTTCAATAGTTATTCCAGCCGGTGTAAAAGAGATTGGAAATAATGCATTTGAAAAATGTATAAATCTCAAAGTTGTTGTAAATTTATCAGATCTCGACATAGTTGCAGGAGCTGACACTCATGGCATGGTGGCAAAATATGCCAATAGAGTAATTAATGCTGATTTTATTGAAAATAATATCGCATACAAAATATCTGGTGATGAGGTTATTGCGGTTGGCATGGTAGACTATACTGCTGAAAGTATCACTTTACGTGAAGACACGACACAAATTGCTGACAATGCATTCCGCTTAAATATGTTGTACATAGCGGAAGGTCAAAATGAATATCTCAAGTCTGTTCATATTCCGGCGAGTGTCACTCATATAGGGTCAAGTGCCTTCTATTATTGTAAAAATCTCACAACGGTGACATTTGCTGAAGGTAGTCAATTGAAGACTTTGGGTGGATTCGCATTTAGTAATTGTAATATTTCATCAATTGATCTTCCAGAAGGTTTGACAAATATTCCAAGTTGGATTTTTGAATGTTGTCCAATATCATCAATTCACATTCCAGCGAGTGTGAAAGTGATTGAAGTGACAGCTTTTGCAGAAAATAATATAGAACTCGAAACGGTAACCTTTGCTGAAGGTTCTCAGTTAGAGAGAATTGGAGGGGGAGCATTTAGTAATTGTGTAAACCTAAAGAATGTTGTTTTACCTGCAAGTGTGAATTATATTGGTAATGGAGCTTTCAGTTACGGGGGTATGAATGAGAATGGTATGAGTGTAACGCTTACAAACAAAGAAGGGTGGCAGTACAGTGATGACTATGAAGAGACCTGGCATTGGGTATTGGATGGAACACATAGCGATGTTGAAGATTTTATGTGTGAAAATCCAATGTATTTTTACAGACGAGTTGATGAAGAAAACACTCGTGGTGTGAAATATACTTTGAGTGAAGATGGCACATATTATATCGTCAGCGGAGCAGAGTCTGGTGTGACAGATGTGATGATCAGAGATTCTCTTGATGGCCTTCCAGTTAAAGAAATAAAAACAAATGCATTCGCATATAATTCAACGATAAAGAATCTTATTATTCCGGCAAATGTGACTATTATTAATGAAACAGCTTTCTATGCTTGTACAGCTTTGAAAAGTGTTGAATTTGAAGATGGAAGTCTTTTGACAACTATTGACAGAGGGGCTTTCCAAAATTGTACTGCACTTGCTGAATTTACTATTTCTGAGAAGGTGACAACTTTTGGCAACAATGCGTTCCTTGGTTGTACGAGCCTTAAGAAAATAATCAATAATTCAGATATCTATATTGCACCGGGATCTCAATCTAATGGAAGGATAGCCTTTTATGCCGACATTGTGGTAGGAATCAATATTTATAATGGAGTACAATACAAAGTTGAGGGTGAAGACATTATTGCTATCGGAATAACTGACCTTAATTTAGGTGATTATGAATTGAAGCCAGGAACAACAAAGATAAGAGACAAAGCTTTTATGGCATCCTCAATTATTAAATCAATCGTTATTCCTGCAAGTGTAAAATCTATTGGTGAAAAGGCTTTCTATCAAACAACTTCTCTTGAAACAGTTGTCTTTGAAGAAGGAAGTCAGTTGACGGAAATTGGAGCTTATCTATTTTATGAGTGTGCTAATTTGAAATCTATAACAATTCCTGCTAGTGTGAAAACTATTGAAGAACGAGCTTTTTATGATTGTACAAACTTGAAAGAAGTGATTTTTGAACAAGAAAATAGTCAATTGACGAGCATAGGTGCAACTGCATTTTATCATACAGGATTAACCTATGTTGTGATTCCTGAAAATGTGACAAGTATAGGCAAACATGCGTTCTATATATCAACTTTGCATACGTTGGTGAATAAATCTGATATAAATATTGTTCTCAAAGCTGTAGATGAGGATTATAGTATTGTTTGTCAGTTTGCTGATATGATATTTACAAGTGAAGTTGAGTGGACGGAAGAAACTAATACTGATACGGGTGTATCTTACAGAATCTATACTCCTAAAGATGGTCAATATTTAACATTTGATACTTTGGATGGTTCTGATTATAGTCAAGAAACATTCAAAGTTGTTATTGGTGTTGATGACAATACAAAATCAACTTATGTGCTTGATGATGACACAAATGGTATTGGATATAAAATATTTGAATCAAATAAAAATTTAACTCATATTGTAATACCTGAAAATGTAAAAAGTATAGGATGCAACGCGTTTGGAAATTGTTTTAGCCTTGCTGTTGTTGTTAACTTGAGTGAAGATGTTAAACTTACAAACATTGCAGGAACTACAGAAGATTACGGTTGTTTGAATTATTATATTGCAGAACTTTATACAGAAGAAGTAACTGTAGAAAGTTATACAAATACAACAACAAATATCAAATATCTCATTGTTAAGAAAGATGGTGTTCAAGTTGACAAAATTGCGGTTGGAATTGCTGATGAAAGTATCAATACAACTACAGTGACTCTTGATGCTGATACAACAATTGTTGGTTATGCTGCGTTTAGAAGTAATACAACAATTACAAGTCTTGTGTTGAATGATGGACTCAAGAGAATAGCATACAATGCATTTAGAGATTGTTCTGCTCTTAGTTCAATCAATGCAATTCCAGATACTGTAATTGACATTGGTGCAAAAGCTTTCCGTGGAACAGCAATAACATATATTGAATTGAAGTCTGCGTTTGGATGGAAATATTCAACAGATGGATCATCTTGGATAGATATTGATCCTTCACAAAGTTCAATCTTTATGTATTCAAATCTAGGATATTATTATCAAAGAGATATTGAAGAATCTTAAGGGATAAAATATAAGATAAGTTCAGATGGAACATATGTTATGGTTAGTGGGGCGAAGTCTGATGTAACAGAACTTGTTATTCCAGACTCGTTCTACGGTTATCCTGTCAAAGAAATTGCTGAAGGTGCATTTAAATCAAACACTAAAATTGAAAGTCTTTATATTTCAAAAAACATACAGACTATCAATAAACAAGCCTTTATGGGTTGTACAAATTTATCAAATATCACGTTTGCTCAAGATTGTGCACTTGACACAATAGGAGCTTGATCATTTGCTTCTTGTACTGCATTGACGGATATTACTTTGCCAAAAAATCTTCAACATATTTTGGTGAGAAAATTCAATAATTGTACAAGTTTGGCGACTTTGAGGTTTGAAGAAGAAGCAACAATCGAGACAATAGAAGGTCAGTTGTGTTTCCAAATATATCTTTAAGAAAGTGAACTAATCATTATGGTGGCAGAAATATTTAGTTAAATAAAAGAAGTCCAAGTATTTTGTTGGACTTCTTTTTTTGATGAAAAATTAAATATAAGATAAATATGAAAGCACTGAATTTTCTTGACCGAAAAAATTTTTTAATATATAATTATTTTGAGGTGAAGATATGGATGTGAGTATAAAAACTGAAAATGAAAAATTTAAATTTCGTGTTTGTGGCTTGATAGTAAAAGACAACAAGGTTCTCGGTGTGAACATTTGTGATAATGGATTCTTCTGTTGTCCTGGAGGACATGTGCATCTGGGTGAAGATACAAAAACTGCAATTGCAAGAGAAATGAAAGAAGAAGTCGGTATTGATTGTGGGGAAGAAAAATTACTCGCAGTTGTTGAAAATTTCTTTGGTGGAGAAGGTAAGGTTTTTCATGAGTTGGGATTCTATTATTTACTTTCTGTGAAAGATGAATTATTGCAAACTAAAGATTTTGATGTGTTGGAAAATGATGAAGGCGAATTGAAAAGTTTGAAGTTCAAATGGTTCGATATTGACAAACTTTCACAAATTGATTTTAAGCCTAAGGCTATCAAAGAAAAATTGATGAAGCATGATTTTAATTTTGAACACATTATATACAAAGATTAAGAGGAAAAAATGATTGGAATTGATATGGAGAAATGTTCTCGTTTTGAACATTTTACTTTAGAAGGTTATAAAAGAATTTTTACAGATAATGAAATTGAATATGCAAAATCTTTTGAATATAGCGAAGAACGTTTTTGTGGATTCTTTTGTGTAAAGGAAGCTTTTGTAAAAGCACTTGATGACACATCATTGAATTACAAAGAAATTGAGGTTTTGCATACCGAGTCAGGAAAGCCATATATAAATCGTACCAAGTATATTGAATCTATACTAAAAGAAAAACATGCCAATATTTTAGAGTGCAGTATTTCACATATGAAAGATTATGCTTCGGCAGTAGTATTGGTACAATAATGAAAATGAAAAAGACATCTTTTAATGATGCCTTTTTTTATGTTAAGTGTTAACTTGCAAGCGCCCTGTTGTGGAGCACACGCGCCAATGCCATGTGTTAAGCCGTTTAATTGATTTATATTTTTAACTTGGTCCCAGTTTCCGTCTTGCGGAATAGGTGATGGGCCATAGGCCTTGCAGTTTTTAACTGTGCACATATCTTTTAATTCTTCCATT
>JAFVPU010000035.1 GCA_017505165.1 Clostridia bacterium | reverse complement strand
GAGCGTCAAACATTGCCATTTATATAGCATGTCGTTCACAATGAGCGAAACTTTGCAAGTAATAGCAAGATTTAGACGCATAAATTCTGGAATTTATCTCGATCCATCTGAAAGAACTTTGCAAATTCATAGATACTTTGCCGTCGTTAGAGGTTTTAGAGACAATATCGCGTCAATTGATAAAGTTTCTGAATTAAACAATAATTCAATTTGTTTAAACACGTCAAATTTCAGAAAAATATTGGAAAGATATATTATTTTGCCGCAAGTTATAAATTTGCAAGGCGAAAGCGCATCAATTGCTTATGAAACAGGAAGTCTTGAATTGCCGCCAGAAGATGAAATTCATTCCATAAATACTTTATTAACAACCGATATCGAAATAATAAGAAGTTTTTATATCAAAATAGCAACAGCAAACATATATTTATTTGCAATGAAACTTGCTGCTGCCAATAATAAAGATTTCTTCAATGCCGAAGTAGAAAGAGACAAAAAAATGATCGAATCTGGAAATAAACCGGCAACTCGCAATTTCTCAATAAGTCTTGATTCTTCCATAGAATCCATTGATTCCATGGAGGGAGTTGATAAAATAATCAAATATCATATTCAAAAAGCTGTTCCTTTCGAATGGAAAGTTCTTAAAAATAAAGGAGATAAAATATTTGATGATGAAACAATGTCGGAATGGCGAGCAATCACTCCAAAATCTGAAATGCGAATATACGTCCCAATATGAGCAACCTGCGGTTGCTCATGAGAAGGCTTGTGATTTCTCATTTTAAATAGTAAATCTTATAGTAAAGATATGGGAAATCACAGATTCCCCATGAACAACTGGTGGTCGTTCATTAACATTCATAGATTGTTCATCAATAATTAAGGGTTGATCATTAATATTCACAGTTTGATCATTTGTGGCTGTTGGTTGCTCAGCAATCATCACTGGTTGATCATTCGTGGTTGATGGTTGATCGTTAACAATCAACGTTTCTTCATTATCAATCATTGGTTGATCATTAACAATCACTGGTTGATCATTCGTCATTTCTAATTGGACGTCATCAATTAAAAAACCTTTCGTTACTGGTTTAATCACCTCTATTTTTTTAGGATCTATAATGGGCTCATGGATTTCCACATCTTGATCGACATGAGGTTTGTTATCAACAATTTCATCAACAAGAGGTTTGTTATCAACAATTTGGTCATAAATATTTGATTCTAAACAATCATCATTATTTTGCTTTTCTATCATTTCTTTAAATTTATTTGATAATTCTTCTACTTTTTTCATTGACTCATTAAGATCAATCAAAGATTGCTCATTGACAATCAATGATTTCATATTATCGGATTGAAGAATCACAGGTTCGTTATCGACCAGAGGTTGATCAGATTGTTCTTGATCAGATTTTTCTTTCATAGTCTCATCAAGTTCAACCAACGATTGGACTAATTGCTCATTATCTATTGTTTTCAACAATTCTCCAACTTCGACCAAAAGTTGATCTTTCATTGGCTCACTAAGATCGATCACAGATTGCTCATGGGAAATCATAAATTTCCCATCATCAGATTGAAGAATCATAGGTTCATGATCGACCTCAGATTCATTAAGAGCAGTCGCAAATTGATCTTGAACTAATTGCTTATCTTCTATTTTTTCCATTGGTTCTTCAAGATCAACCTTTGATTGATCTAATTGCTCTTGACCTAATTCAAGAACCTTTGGTTCTTGAATGACTGAGTAGATTTGAGGAATCGCAGATTCCTCATAATCGAAACTAAAAGAATTTGGTTCTCCATAATCAGGAGCAATATTTTTAAACATTTCTTCTTTGAAAGATGGTTTGTATTTCAACAATTTTGGTAAATCTGGCGAATTTTCATAGATAAAGAAGCTGACAGAATAAGATCGTTGCTCATTTATAGTTATTGGTTGAGAATTGCCAGATAAATTAAGTATTTCTATGTTTTCATTTATCTCAACATTTGTTAAATTGCCATTTTCCGCATCAAATCGTTTTAAATTAGGAGTTTTTAGAAATATTTTTTCAACACCTAAATCAGACATATAAATTTCTTCTACCGTATCAGAATTGATAGCCACGAATGAAAGTGATGAATCAAACGATTCTGGTATGAATTTTATTATTTTTTTATCACTATTAATGTCGACCGAATATGATGAAGAAGGAACTAATATCTCATCTGTTGATTTTAGATCAACAGCTGAAGAAGGAACTAATATCTCATTTG
>JAFVPU010000034.1 GCA_017505165.1 Clostridia bacterium | reverse complement strand
ATTGCAATTGCAAAGCGTTCAATCATCGACCATTCAATCGTTTGGAAAGAAATTAGCAGATGTTATCATGAAACCAAGTCAAGATAATAACTTCTTCCTTGGTGAAAATGAAATAATTTGTTCGTCTATTATTATCACAAATTTAACAGGTAAAATCATTTGCAAAAAGATAATATTGAATGCAGGCAGTCTTACTGATCCAGTTAATGTCGACAGATTAAGACGATTTAAAGATTCTGATTTGATCGATCAATTAAACCAATATATAAAGGCCGATCCTTCAAATCGCTCTGAATTAACGAAAGAAGCGCTTGCAATATCTGAATCAGATAAAGAAATTCTTGTTCCATGTCGTGATGAAAGAGAATTGATATTATCTATGGGTCATGAATTTGGAAGAGATGATGTCTTCTTTATAAACACATTTAATGGATATGATTTTGATGAAAGATATGTTATTGCAAGATCGATATATAATTCGTGCTTTGTTAAATATCTTAAGTTAAGTTGTCCGATTTTAAATGGAGATATTCAAACTATCTTATATAATTGGAAATTCAATGGAACTATGAAATCTGCTGCAGAATCATTGACAAATCTTGTTCAAATGGCTTATCCATGGAAATTCTCTATCGATACGAAAGTTTATGTCACAAAAATGAATGAAGATATTGCAAAGAATGATACTGGTATTTCAGTATCTCAATCATTAAATGCAATGCTTCATTTCTGGGGCATTCAAAATGAAAATGGTAATGAGGCTCAAAAAATAGAAATGCCTTATACTGAATTGATGGAGATTTGGAGAACAAGAAATTCTGAAGGAATGATTGAAGTTCTTGAGTATTGCATTGAAGATTCCGTGCTGACATATAAACTTATAATGGCAGCAAATGTTATACTTTCTTATATAGAACGAGCTAAATTATCAGGAATTGAACTTAAACGCGCATTCTTTAATGCAATCGGTGAAATTGTTGGTGCTGTTGTCTATAAATTCTATTGGGATAATGGAATTGCTTATATGGATAATGTCGATTCTCCATTCAGAGCAAATGAATTATTCTTCCGCAATATCGGTGGAGAAGTCAAATGCTTTGCTTATGGATATCAACAGTATATAACTGCAGTTGATGCCGAATCTATGTATCCAGCTCAGAAAGAAGCAAACAATGTCGACACCGCAGCAAAAGTATTATCTGATTGTCTTATAAATCCTTATTCCTATGGAATAAGGATAAATAAAGCTGAAGCAGTTGACGATGTCTACGGACCTCGTATAAAATTATATGTTTCGATAGGAAATCAAGATTTCTTATTGGAAGATTTCAGTGTCAATAAGCAATTAAAATTGAGCAAGAAAGGAGATCAAGATTTCCAAATCTATAGTGCTGAAGCTAGGAGATTAGAAGATCTGTCGGCTTTATATACGAAACCGACTTTTGAATATGTTTGCGAAATTGCTGATGAAATTAATAAAAATGGTTTTGTTCCAGAAAAATATTTGGAACTTAAACTTGATAAACCAAATAGCACTGTGTTTAAACGAGTTTTCTTTGCTCAAAATCCAAAGGATCCTCACACGACAGTAAGTACTGAATATTATGCGCCAAAACCACAATTATTAACTCAATTCAGATTTGCAAGAAAAGATGTCAAAAAGATTCTTTCAAAATGGAAATCAATATATTCGACATTAAATACTCTAATAAATTCGGCAAAAGCAAATTCGTCTGAATTTATAGAAATTCCATCAAATGATAATGAATTATTGAAATTCATTTCCGATAATGGCAAACAGAGTTTGCCATTTGAATCATCGACATCGATTTCTGATACTGGCAGACTCCGTTTGCAAGTTGCCGATCATTTATTAGCAATTGCTCGTGAGAAAAAGCTATATTATGATACCAAACAAGCAACTTTTAAACTTATCATGAATTCAGAATATGGAACAAGTGATAGTCAATTATTTGCCCATTATGATTCAGATTGTCCATCTGTTGTCACTTGGTGCGCTCGTCAATTAATAGGATTTTGCAGAAGATCTTTAACAGGAAGAGTTTTGACAATAAAATCAGAATATAGAGATGAAGTCGAGCCACTTGTTCAAAGATATAATGACTTTGTCAAAAAGTTTATAGTTGATGAGCCACTTATATTAGATAACGAATTGTTTAATTTCGAAAATATGCGTGAAGTGAAAACAAAAGATGGAAAGTATGTAAATGATGAATCGCTTTATATCAAAGATTTTAATGGAAAGATTGCGAGATTAAGAAAAGATGGAGAAGAACAACCAGTTTATGATTCAGCTCATCCAATTGAGATTGAATTGAATAGAATTGTTCTCGAAACTGATACGACAACTCAGAAAGAATTGTTAATAACTTCGGAAGATCAAGGAGATAAAATAACTTATCACTTCCTAAATTTAGAAATGGTTTATCAGGATACTGATAGTAACTACGTCAAATCATCTCTTATATCAGCATTAGCAAATCAATTATTAAATAAAGAGGTTGTTGAAAAAGAAGCAAAAGATAAAGAGATAAATATTTTAACAACAATTCTTGGTTATTTCAATGATTTCTTCACGGTATGTTCAGCAAAAAATATAAATAATTTCCCAATTAAATTCTCATTTGAAGGAGCGTTTTATTCTGCCTATTATTTAGGAAAGAAGCACTATTTCGGAGTAAAAGTTCCTCCTATCTGCATAAATAAAAGTCCAATTAAATCAAAAGTCGACCTAAGTTCATTCAAATCTGGAATGGAAGTGTCGAAATATTTTGAGGATAATAATATAAAAGCAACAGGTCTTTCTGTTATAAAGAGAGATACATTAGAGATAGTCAAAATTCAAATCGTTAAATTGATGGGCGAATTATTAAATTCGAATACTCAGGCAAAAAATCCAGTCGATTTCGTACTAAGAGCAGTAAAATCTATAAATAGAGATTTCGATTCATATCCAATAAATGCTTTCAGCAAGAAAGCGCAATATAAAGTCGATGTCAAAAATAACGCATCGGCTTATAACACGAATATGTCGAAAATCTGTATAAAAAAGATGGTTCCTCCTGGAACAAAACTTCGACTCATTCATATCAATCCTTGTTTCCCATATAAATTTACGGAAGATGGAGATATGTATATCATTGCGTTGAAAGAATTTGACAATATAAGTATATCAAATTTAAAAGTTGGAGATGTTGTATTTCAAGAAAAAGATGTCAAATCGACATGCTTCTTATATAAAGCATATTATTTGAGTGAAATCACGTCGAAATTATATGAAATGATTATGCCAGAAATTATTGGCGAAGAGATAGAAGATTTATCATCAAATGATATTGCAAAAAGAAGAGAGGAATTTGTTGAAACTTTGTTAAAAAATAATGATTTAAAGAAATCATTTACCGTAAGTCAATTATATAAAGCACTTAAGGAAAACGATGGTGATGAT
>JAFVPU010000033.1 GCA_017505165.1 Clostridia bacterium | reverse complement strand
CTAAACGATTTGATAATGAGATTGTAAATATCTCGCTGTAAATAATCCTTCAACATACATAAAACTATGATGAAAATTTTCAAAAATGAGCAAAAAAAATCGATACTACAAGAGTACCGATTATTCGACATATAATAAGTTAGTTATTGACTATAATTCGACTTATAATCTTTCCATATATTCGCCTGTACGAGTGTCAACACGAACTCTGTCGCCTTCGTTAACGAAAAGTGGAACTTGGATTGTATATCCTGTTTCAAGAGTTGCTGGCTTGCCACCAGTTTTCACTGTATCACCTCTAACACCTGGCTCTGCTTTTGTAATTGTCAATTCAACGAAAATTGGTGGTTCAACATTGATTGGTTGACCATTGTAGAATTGAATATTACAATTGGTGTTCTCAACAATGAAATTCAAAGCTTCTTTCACTGAATCATAGTTGAATGGGATTTGATCGTAAGTCTCATTATCCATGAAATAATACAAACCACCTTCATTATACAAATACATCATTTCTTTTCTTTCGATTGAAATGTCATTGATTTTTTCTGAAGGGTTGTATGTTCTTTCAATCACTTTTCCTGTAATAACGTTTTTCAATGTAGTACGCACAAATGCAGCACCCTTTCCTGGCTTAACGTGTTGGAAATCTACTACCAAGAACAAACTTGGTTTTTTTGGATCTGTAGATGTACCATCATCAAATATTACACCTTTTCTAATATCACCTGCTGTAATCATGTTTTTCTCCTTTTATCAATTTTAGTATATCACAAAATTTTAATAATGACAATCTATTAAGCCATAAAAAGCGACATTTTTGCTTTATTTTTTTCAACTTTAACAAGAGCTATAGTGTCAAATTCATCATTTAACATATAAACACCATCATTATTGTCAAGATTAATCGTTTGTCCATTTAATAATTTTTTTATCAATTCTTCGTTCAAATTAAGTTTTGGTAGATTTAATATATTTTTGATACAAATTATATTATCATCAACACTAATTTCATCAAGATCTTCTATCTTTGAACATTTTTCAACCGATATATCTCCAACTTGAGTCCTAATAAGACTAGTCATTGTTGCAAGAGTATTGAGTTTCTTTGCAATGTCTCTACCGATTGCTCTGATATATGTACCTGAACCACATTTTATTTCAAGTTTGAGTACTTTATCAGTATAAGAAATAATTTTTATATCATATATTTCAACTGTCTTTGATTTTAATTCAAAATCTATTCCCTTTCTTGCCAAATCGTATGCTCTTTCACCATTGATATTTTTTGCGCTATATTTGGGTGGTATTTGCTCGATCTGACCTATAAATTCAGGGATAATATCTTGAATTTCGCTCAAAAATGGAATATTTTGCGAAGAATCTATTATTTTTCCTGTTTTGTCCAACGTGTCGGTTGAATAACCAAACTCAAATTCAGCGACATACGTTTTTATTTTGTCTTGCATTATATCAAACAATTTTGTAGCTTTGCCAATTGTTATCAATAATACTCCTGTCGCCATTGGGTCAAGAGTTCCAAGATGTCCAACTTGACGTATTTTCAAAATATGTTTGATTTTGTTCACTACGTCAAAACTTGTCCAATTTTCAGATTTATTTATTGCTAGAATCCCTTTATTCTTCTTCATTTGGCTCGTCCGCCTTTGTTGAATAAGTAATCGTTTTCAATATATCATCAATTTTGTTTGCATATTCTGTTGACTCATCTTCATAGAAATTAAGTCTTGGAGTAATGCGAAGCTTGATTCTCTTTGTCAACTCACCACGAATGAAACTTCCCGCACCTTTGATACGAGCAACAACTTCACTTGTTGACATTGAACCAAATGATGTGATAAAAACTTTTGCCTCCGCTAAATCTGGTGTAACTTCAACACTACTCACACTAATTATGGAATTAAGTTGTGGATCTCTGAGTTTGTTATTGATAATATATGAAATCTCTTTTTGTATCTCGCTATTGATACGTTCCATTCTTACTGATTTCATTATTCTTCAATCCTTTTAAGAGTATAACACTCAATTCTATCTCCTTCTTTGATATCCTCATAAGGAGTCTTGATACCGCACTCTTTTCCTTTTCCTGCTTCTTTAACATCATCTTTGACTATCTTCAAAGACTTTATTTCAGTATCAATCAACAATTCATTACCACGATAAATTCTTGCATGTTCACCGCAAACAATTTTTCCATCTTTAACCAATGATCCAGCGATCACACCAGAAGATGACAAATTGAACACCATGATAACATCTGCCTTTCCAAGCATAACTTCTTCATATTTTGGCTCTTTCAAACCTTTGACTGCACGTTCTACTTCATCAAGCAATTCATAAATAATTTTGTACGAATGAATATTGATTTTCATTCTTTCAGCAAGCGTTTTAACTTTGCTATCTTGACTTACATTAAATGCTATTACCATAGCATTTGACGCACTTGCGAGAATTAAATCACTTTCACTGATAGCACCAACACCACTATGAATAATATTTATCTTCACTTCTTCATTGACAAGCTTCATAACTGATGCTTTGATTGCTTCAAGAGACCCGTTTACATCTGTCTTGAGAACTATGTTAAGGATCTTCATATCTTTTTCGCTTGTTTTTTGAATCAAATCTTCAAGAGTGTTTCCACCACTTTGTTTCAATAATTCTTCTTTATGTTTTGCAATTCTGTCTTGAACAATTTGTTTTGACAATTTTTCATCAACAGCTGTGAACACTTCTCCTGCTGAAGGAACTTCGTTGAAACCAAGGACGGTTACAGGCATAGAAGGTGTTGCAACCTTAACTTGCCTGTTAGATTCGTCTATCATTGCTTTAACTTTACACAAACTTGTTCCTGATACAATTGTATCTCCAACATGTAATGAACCATCTTTGACGATAATAGAAGCCAAAGCACCTTTACCTTTGTCAAGACGAGCTTCCATAACTGTACCAATTGCTGGAACATTTGGATTTGCTTTGAGATCTTGCACTTCTGCAACAAGCAATATAGTTTCAAGCAATTTATCAATTCCTTCACCTGTTTTTGCAGAAATCTTACAAATAATAACATCTCCACCCCATTCTTCAGGAAGAACATTGTGTTCTGCCAATTGTTGCAAAATCTTATCCGGATTGGCTTGTTGCTTATCTATCTTGTTGATAGCAACTATCATTGGTATATTTGCTGATTTAATATGGTTGATTGCTTCGACTGTTTGTGGCATGATACCATCATCAGCAGCAACAATCAAAATCGCAATATCTGTAACAGATGCACCACGTGCACGCATAGCTGTAAATGCTTCGTGTCCTGGTGTATCGATAAATGTAATATATTTGTCTTGCACACAAACTCTGTATGCACCAATCGCTTGAGTAATACCACCAGCTTCACCGAGTGATACTTTGCTATTTCTTATATAATCAAGCAAACTTGTTTTACCATGGTCTACGTGTCCCATTACAGTAACAATTGGTGGACGTACAACCGCATCTTTCTCATCATATGAACGAATATTCTCTTGAATATCTTGAAGTTTTTCTTCACTTGTTTTCGCAAGGTTTTGAATCAATTCAATTCCCATATCAGATAAAATCAATTCAGCTGTTGCAAAGTCAACCGTTGAGTTAATTGTTACCATCATTCCAAGAACCATGAATTTCTTGATGATTTCGCTTACTGGTCTACCGCTCAATTCTGAAAGAAGTTTGATAGTAATATTGTCAGTAGTCAGAACAACTGGACCTGTGTGTTTTTCAACAACTCTTTCAACAACTTCTTTCTTCTTCTTGAGTTTTCTATTGATGATTCTGTCATCATCACCACCTGTAGCAGCATCAATCATTCCACGCTTCATCAAATCACGTTTTGAATAAGCTTTCTTCTCCTCATAATGCTCATTTTCTTTTCTCTTATTGCCAAAATTCCTTGCTGGACTTGCAGTAATAATTGGTTGAGCAAAATTTATTGCTGGACGTTTTGTATCCTTGTTAAATGCAGGCTTTTGACCTGGTTTAAAGTTTGGATTTTGCTTATTAAAATTAGGATTAAGTGGACGATTTCCTTGATTTTGACCAAAAGGCTTACGTTCACCAAAAGGTTTTCTTTGTTGTCCATTTTGCATACGGTCATTTTGTCTATTAAAGTTATTTTGACCTTGGAATCTATTATTGTTTTGTTTGAATTGATTATTGCTACCTTGATATCTATTATTTTGTTGATTTCTTTGTTGGTTTTCAGGAGAAGGTTTACTAACTTCTTGAATAGGTTTTGCAACTTCTTGTACTTTTTCTTCAACTTTTTGTTCAACTTTTACTTCTACTTTTTCTTCTTTCACAGCAGTTGAACTCAAAATCAATTTTGATTCTTTTTCTTTCATTGAACGTGTAAAAACACTCATCTCTTGTTTGAGATTGTAAAAACTTTCGGCAAGACTGATAATCATCTTGTCTTTTACCATAGATTGAAGTTGTTTAATTGATTTATTAAACTCTTGATTCTTAATTTCGTTAGCCAATTATATTCTCCTTATTATTTATTATTGCTTTTGATAAACTCTCGTTTGTTAAT
>JAFVPU010000032.1 GCA_017505165.1 Clostridia bacterium | reverse complement strand
TATATTAAGATAAAAGATGATTTTATCTGATTTTGGAGACAAAGATGAAGAAAATTACAATATATACTGATGGTGCATGTAGTTGTAATCCTGGGCCAGGAGGCTGGGGAGCCATACTGTTTTATAAAAACACAAAGAAAGAAATTAGCGGATATAATCCTGTTACTACTAATAATCAAATGGAACTCACCGCAGCTATTTCTGCTCTTGATAAATTGAAAGAACCTTGTGAAGTCGAATTGTATAGTGATAGTGCTTATTTAATCAATGCCTTCAATGAAGATTGGATTACAAAATGGCAGATGAACGGATTCAGAAACGCAAAGAAAAAACCTGTTGAAAATATTGAACTTTGGCAAAAATTGATTGAATTTAATAATATACATAAAATAAAATGGATAAAAGTCAAGGGCCATGCAGACAACGAATACAATAATCGTTGTGATCAACTCGCAACGGGAGAAGTTGCAAAACATGTTAATGAATAAAAAATACTTATCAAAATTGATAAGTATTTTTATATTATAATTCTTTTCTTTTGAATACAACAGACGCAACAATTAAACAAATCAAAATTATTAATAAAGGAATTGTAACTGTCAACACAATGCTTGTAGTTGCATAAACTTTTGCTCCAAATACTAAATTGAAGAAGTTGTTGCTATTTGCATAAAGATTGCTTCCATATAAAGCATACAACGACATGTGAGAGAATGGGTAATATGCCAACCAACTCTTTGCGCCAACCACGAATGCAGGCATCAATGTATTGATTAATAAGAAAACAATAACTAATGTTACATTCAACAAATCTGATTTAATCAAACAAGATAATAAGTAAGCAATTGATACATAAACCATCAATTCAACAAATAAACTGAACATATTGATAATTATCATTGCGATAGGTTTTATTACAAGAGCTGAATTACTATTAAATACAGTGAATATATCTGCAGACTTGAATCCAAATACAGCACCACCAACTAGCAGGGAAATGATACCGCTGAAGATAATAAGGATTAATGACATAATGACTGTTGCGAAGAATTTTCCAAACAAGAGTTCACTACGTTTTACCGGTCTCATTGCAAAATATCTCAAAGTGCCATCTTTCTGCTCACCTGAAATCGTTGCGCAAGCATGAATGATAGAGTAGATGATGATTATAAATCCAAATAATTTCATTGCAAAATAAGCATAATCATAAGCGTTGGTTTCCTGATTTGATGAAGTACCTATTGTTAAAGGATTTGCATAACTTGATTCAAATTTATTATTTTTGAATAAATAATCATATTTAATCAAATTTGAATTTGTGTTATATTCGTCATAATCAGTCAAGTAGAGAAGTTTCATTTCATCAATATTTTCAACTTCGTCGAACACAGAAGAAATTAATGTATATTTAGCAAGATTGTTATAAGTTTCACCTGTCCATATATATTCATTTGCAAGTTTTGTTAACTTATCTGTTTGCTCTTGAGAAGATAAATTTGATGTATTTGTATTTATTTCATTTGTCAATTTTGAAATTTGATATTCAATGCTATTGAGCCTATTCAAAACAGTGTATAGGTTTGTACCTTTTTCATTTTTTGTGAAAGATTTTTGAGTTTCGTCATTTATTGTAGGGTAGTAGAAATTGTTTATCGCAGAGAAGAATGAAGATTTTTCTTTATCATAAACACTTATTATCTTATTCAAAGTTTCGTCTGTTGTTATTTCCAATGAAAAATATTCTTTCAAAGTAGCATATTTCTTTTCATATTGCTCATAATTTGCTTTCGTTGTTACTATATTGTAAGATCCATTTTGAGCGTTATTTATACCTTCTGTAATGGTGTTATTCAATGTTTCGAGATTAGACAATACTTCAATTCTTATTGAATTTCTATAATCAAAATCATCTCCTAGTATTCTAGATTTCTTTAATTCAGAATAAGATGATGTTAGCGCACGTGATTCGTCATCTATTCTCTTTTTATATGATACAGATTGATCGTATAGCGTGAAAGCATTTGTGGTTTTATCAATTGCATCATCAATTTTCTTTTTATCGCCATTGTTAAAATATGCCAATTTCTCTTGATAATTTTTACCAACAAGGGTAGCAGATGAAAGTTTATAGTTATTTGGTTTATAAATAAATATTCCAACAACCAAGATTATTGCAAGCAAAACAGACAGGATATAAATTCCTGGTCTTGAAACCATTTTTTTCAACTCGGTTTTCGTTACGTTAAACATAATTCTCCTATATTATATTTGAGGAAGGTCTTTTTGAATTTAAAATTTCAAGATATAATTCTTCCAATGATTTTTCCATTTTATTTATTCCAAAGATTTTGATTTTCTTACTCATCAAGAAAGATATAACAGGAGCCAAATCTTTGTCTTTGAGAGGTAATATGATTGAATTTCCAACAATTTTGATATTGCTCAATTTGTATTCTTCTTTTATGAGCAAAGCAGAGTAGTGAGGATAATTACAAAGGAGTTGAACTTGTTGCTTTTGATCAACTAATTGTTTGATATCTTGCATTGTTTTGTTTTCAATAATTTTACCATTATGAATAAATCCAATGCTATCGCATATCAGTTCCAATTCGGCCAAATTATGACTAGAAATAATTATTGTCATTTTTTCTTTTTCAGCCAAAGCTCGCAAAATGTTTCGTATTTCAATTATACCGTTTGGATCAAGACCATTTGTAGGTTCATCTAGAATCAATAATTTTGGCTTATTTAACAAAGCTTGCGCTATACCAACTCTTTGTTTCATGCCGAGAGAATATGTGCCAAATTTGTCTTTGATACGATTTTCCATACCAACAAGTTTGACAATGTCGTTGATTCTTTTAGTTGCAGTTTTTCCATAAAATTTCGCCATTAATTGCAAATTTTTCAATCCTGAGAGGTAAGGGTAGAGTTGAGGCATTTCAACTACAGCACCAACATTTGAAATAGCACGTTTGAAATTCTTTCCAATGCTGTAACCACAAATTCTTACACTTCCGTCAGTGGGCGGAACAAGTCCTGTAATCATTTTTAATGTAGTTGATTTTCCCGCACCATTTGGACCGACGAATCCATATATTTGACCTGGAAACAAAGAAAGGTTGATTGAATCAACAACCTTTTTAGATCCATAAAATTTTGTTAAGTTGTTTATGTTTAAAACAGGTAACATTACTACTCCAAATTAATAAATTTTTTTGTAAGTAAATATTTGAATAAAATATCGATAAATAGTGTAGATGAAATTAATATCTGTGCATAGATATTTTCAAAATTATTGAAAGCAAACATATCTAATATATTTTGATTTCCAATGACTGCATTTACGATAATACAAGTCAACAAAACGACAAATTCGATAGCAATTGCGATTATGATTTGTTTTTTGAAATCGGGCTTATAGTTTTCTTTTAATAACTTCAATCTTATTTTTTCTTTTTCTGCAAAGAATAATGATGGATAGAAAATCAAGGCAACACATGAAATAATTATAGCTACATAAAATAATGGACTTGTTCCTGAAAATTTCACGCATAGAGTAGAGAGAAGAACCATCAATAACATATATAAAGTGGTCATACAAACACTTAACGTAAGTTTATTTGTTATGTTTTTTGCCTTAATATGTTTTTTATCTGTTGCAAAATTTACATAATCAACGTATTTAACATTCTGATAATTGAATTCTTCTGTTTGTTTTGGGTCTTCTTTGATTATAAAACTTTCAAGAGATTTTGTGTGAATTTCTTCTTTGTATTCTTTTGAAAGTTCAGGTTGTTTTTTAGTAAAAGAAGATACGTTGTCATTTGAAACAAATTTTTCTGATTTTGTTTGGCTTTTTACCACATCTAAATTTGATTCATTGATCTCATTATCTGTAAGAATATCCAATTTGTCTTCAGAAAAGACTTCACTTGTTGGAATAACACTTTCTTTAATTTCAGGAATAAGTGTTATATTCTCATTAGTTTCAGTATATGTAATATCTAGATTGTTTTCAATAACTTCTTCTTTAATTTCTTCTTTTTCCTCACGAGGTTCTTCATTGATCATATCCATAATAGAGAATGACTTTGTTTCCTCTTTCTGTGATGGAGTAGATGGAGTTTGATCATGCGAAGCAATGACTTCTTTGTCAACACTTTCTTCAACTTTTGTTTCAGTAGTGATGTCTTGACCATCTGACATAATATTTGCTATTAAAACAGAAAAACTTGGCAGAGTAGAAACTTGCATTCTGCCGTTACCAGTAATCTTGTAATAATGTCTTTTGCCACCAATATCACTATCTTGCCAATATGAAGAAATGAATTTTGACTTTTCAAGTTTCTTCAAAATAGTGTACAATGTTGGTTGCTTGATTACAATTTTTCCTTGAGATTTTGATTCTATTGATTTTGTGAGTTCAAATCCATATTTGTCTGAATCGTTTAATTCTAAAAGTATTAAAGGAATTAAATCTGTTGTTTTCATAAGACCCCTTTCAATATAATTTTGCAAAAATAATCAGTATATTTATATTATATATAAATAAAATCTTTAAGTCAATTATTTTATCTTTAAATTTAGAATCAAATAAATAAAAAAACGACCTTAATGAAGGTCGTTTAAATTATTAAAATCTGTTTCTAATAAGTCCAACAACTTTACCTAAAATTTCTACATGATCTACAATAATAGGGCGCATAAAACTGTTTTCTGGTTGAAGGCGGAAATAACCATCTTCTTTATAAAAACGTTTGACAGTTGCTTCGTTGTC
>JAFVPU010000031.1 GCA_017505165.1 Clostridia bacterium | reverse complement strand
TTGTTTTTGTTTGAATATCTTGTGTAATACCAGGATGTATCATGGTAATCGAAATCTGTATAAAAAAGTTTATCAAGCTCAATAATTTGCTTGATTACAGATTTTGTCATTTTTAATTCTTTAACTTCTACTTTCATAAATTTATTATTCAACAATGATTTTTCCATCAAGATTGCAGATATAGCAATCGGGAAGTTTTTCTTTTATGTGTTTTAATATTTTTTTGTTTTTCTCAAATTTTCTACCAACAAGAACACCTTCAAATAATGTTTTTGGTATTCCAAACAAAACATAACCAATCCTTGTGATTCCTGGGCTATTTCTAAGTTCGTACTCACTGCGGGACTGTTGTTTTTCGTTAAGGAAATCTTTTGCAATTTCAAAATCGAATTCGGAGTTTATAAGATCTTTTTCAAAAAGAGGAAGGAGATCTTTATCTCTACCATTAATGATGAAAGCAAGTTGATTTTTATCTTTCGCTAGACTTGGCATAAATCGGATTTCCATTGAGCTTTCTGCAGTCCAAGACCAATGAGGAACTTTTTTCATTTTCTCAACAAAATTGTCAAGTTCACCATAAGGTACCATTTCAAAATGCTTGTCATAGGTTACACTCATACCGCTATAATTTTTGATATAGTCTTGTAATTTGATCTTTTTTCTAATATGCCAAAGGGAAACTGTGTGGTGAGTAAAATGATTTGTTTTGCCAAATTCGAAATCCTTGTTTATCAATCCGTTTTCTGCAAGAATATCAAAAACCTTTATATCGTCGCCAAAGCCATGCAAATAAGTGTTGGCAGGCAAAGAAACAGCATCTCCAACCTTATATTTAGGTTTTTTTCTTGAAATATCACCCAATCGATAAAATTCTTCGATTTGAGAGACAAGACATTTTTGAGTTTTGCCTTTAAATTCTTTTTTTGCAACTAAAATATAATCTTTCTTTTGCATATATTCCACCTATGAAAGTAGTGTAGCATAAAAATTATGAAATTGTATCAAAAATTTTGATGAAATTATTTCCTTTTTATTTTATTTATGTTATAATACATTTGTTTAATAGGAGAAAAATTATTGTTGTGGTCGGCACAACAAAAGTCTATCTAATATGTCGGAAGATAGGAACTCCTAAAAAGAATAAAGGAGAATTATGAAAGAAACTAATTACAAAACCGAAATCGGTGGAAGAAAAGTTGAAATCACTCTTGGTAAGTATTGCGGACAAGCCAATGGTCATTGTATCGTAACTTGTGGCGAAACTGTGATTATGGTCAATGCAACTATGTCAAAAGCTCCAAGACCTGGTATGGACTTTTTCCCACTCAGTATTGACTACGAAGAAAAAATGTACAGCGTAGGCAGAATTCCAGGTGGCTGGAAGAGACGTGAAGGCAGAGCAGGAGATTCTGCAATTTTGAGAAGTCGTTTGATTGACAGACCACTTCGTCCATTGTTCCCTAAGGGATTTTATAATGATGTAACAATCATTGCAACTCCACTCAGTGTGGATCCTGAAGTTATGCCTGAGCCACTTGCTATGCTTGGAAGCTCAATCGCATTGTCTGTCAGCGATATCCCATTTGAAGGACCTACAGGTGCTGTGAAAGTTACTTGCATTGATGGCAAGTTCATTGTAAACCCAACTCCAGCCCAAATCGAAGCTGGTTTGATCGACCTTACTGTCAGCGGAACAAAAGAAGCTGTCTTGATGGTTGAAGCTGGTGCAAAAGAAGTTAGTGAAGAACTTATGCTTGATGCAATCATGTTCGCTCATGAAGAGATCAAGAAACAAGTTGCTTTCCAAGAAAAGATAGTAAAAGATCTCAAAGTCGTAAAGACTGACAAAATCGCTTTTGACTCTATCCCTGAAGAAATTGACAAAGCTGTTAGAGAATATGCTGACAAGGGTATGGACAAAGTGCTTGAAAACTTCAATAGATATGATAGAGATGAAGCTGAAGACGAATTGACAAGTGATGTTCTCACTCACTTTGCAGAAGTTTTCCCTGATCAACAAAAAGCTATTGGACAAGTTCTCTACAATATGAAGAAAGAGAAACTTCGTCATAAAGTTTTATACAAAGGTATTCGTCCAGACGGAAGAAAGACTCACGAAATTCGTCCAATCTGGTGTGAAGCTGGCATTCTTCCAAGAGTTCATGGCTCTGGTGTGTTCACTCGTGGTGAAACTCAAGTATTGTCAACTTGTACATTAGGAATGCTCAGTGAAGCGCAAGAACTTGAAGGTATTGACGCAGAGACAGAAAAGAGATACATGCACCAATACAATATGCCGGGATACACTACAGGTGAAGCAAAACCATTAAAAAGCCCAGGCAGACGTGAAATTGGTCATGGCGCACTTGCAGAACGTGCTTTAATTCCTGTTCTTCCAAGTGAAGAAGAATTCCCATATGCTATCCGTGTGGTGAGTGATGTGTTGAGCTCAAATGGTTCTACATCTATGGCTTCAACTTGTGGTAGCACATTGGCACTCATGGACGCTGGTGTTCCTATCAAGGCACCTGTAGCTGGTGTTGCAATGGGACTTATGAAAGATAAAGATAGCGACAAAGTTGCAGTTCTCACTGATATTCAAGGTCTTGAAGACTTCTTAGGTGATATGGACTTCAAGGTTACTGGTACAGAAAAAGGTATCACAGCAATTCAAATGGATATCAAAATCCATGGAATTGACAGAAAGATCTTGACAACCGCTCTTGAACAAGCAAGACAAGGTCGTCTTGAAATCTTGAAATCTATGCTCAAGACAATCAAGGCTCCAAGAAAACAACTCAGCAAATATGCTCCAAAGATCATTTCTTTCAATATTGATCCAGACAAGATCCGTGAAGTTATCGGAACAGGTGGAAAAGTGATCAACGAAATAATTGCGCAAACTGGTGTTAAGATTGATATTGATGATGACGGAAAGGTTGCAATCGCTTCAAGTGATGCAGAAATGATTGAAAAAGCTAAGAAGATTATTCTTACAATCACTACTGACCTTGAGCTTAATTGTGAATATGAAGGAACAGTTACTCGTATTATGCAATTCGGCGCTTTTGTTGAAGTTGCTCCGGGCAAAGAGGGTATGATCCATATCAGCAAACTCAGCAAAGAACACGTTGAAAAAGTTGAAGATGTTGTAAACATTGGCGACAAAGTTTTGGTTAAAACAATCAAGATTGATGAACGTGGCAGAGTTGATATGAAACTCATCAAAAAGTTATAATTTCAAAGAGACTCTCACCGAGTCTTTTTCTTTTTAGTATTGACAAATATAAATTATATAGTATAATAATAT
>JAFVPU010000030.1 GCA_017505165.1 Clostridia bacterium | reverse complement strand
GTCATTTTGGTCGCGATGATGCTGACTTCACATGGGAACAAACCAACAAGGTTAACGAATTACGAGCTGCTCTTCGCTGATAGGAGAGTATCACGACCATGACTAAAAACAGTGCTATTCCATTAGACATAGCTAACACACAGCCAACGCTCGATGGAATAGCACCAAAAGTCCGTCGCAAAAAAAAGCAAGCACACCCACTACAAGCAGCGTCCTCATTACCAATCGCACGTATTATTCTGAATCTTCAAGCAGAACATTTTGATACAGTTTTCGATTACCTTATCCCAGAAAAATTCGATGCGCTCGTTCAACCAGGTGTTCGAGTACGCGTTCATTTTGGGAATCAACAAGTCAATGGAATTGTTTGGGAACGAGTTGACAAAAGTAACACAACACATACCTTACGTTTTATTGACCGTGTCCTATCACCATTCCCGCTTTGCAACCACGACTATCGACAAGATATCACTGCCATCGCTAACTATTTTGGTGGCACTCGCGCCAACCTTCTCAGACTTGCTTTACCAACACGTGTAGCGAAAGTAGACACAGAACGTGACTGGACTCGAATTGGTCACGCTAGTCGACAAGCATGCTTAGAACAACAATGGCTCCACAAGCCACAGTTTCAACAGGTTTATCAACAACAAAGTACTGAAGAAGACAATCTTTATACGAATATACAGAATGTTTATCAGGCATTAACACAATCATCACAGTCATATCATGAATATTCATGGAATATACAAGCTGGATATCATCAGTGGGCTAAAGATATTGCATGGACTCTGATTACTGCACAAAATTCCGGGTTCTCAGTAATCGTTGTACTCCCAACACATGATGCTGTCCAAACACTCAAATATGAACTCATGCGTTTATCTTTCGGCTATTATGCTGTATTCGATTCAGCAGATTCACTAGAAGTACGATACCGATCATATTGTGCGTGTGCCAGTGAAATTGTGACCTGTGCTATTGGAACACGGTCAGCGATGTATGCTCCCCTGAATGGGAAACTCCTTTTTATCACACTCACTGATAATTGTTATCAGAATACTGACGGGTTTGCTCCCTACGCAAATGTGACAGATGTGGCACGTCTTCGAACCCAACAGCATCATGGTGTCACTATTTTTATGAATTATGCTCCAAGTGCAGATCTTCAATATCATGTTGATACCTGTCATAGCATTCAAATAACGCCACGCTTCACGACGACACGTCTCCCAAAAATTACATGGCTCACTCCTGAAATCCTGATGCAAAAAGGAGAAATCGCTCCTACCAGCCGTATTCCACATCTGGTTGTCGCTACTGTACAAAAAGCTCTCCAAAAAGGTCCAGTCTTGTTTGTGATACCACCACATTCTACTGATCTCTTTTTCTGCCAACACTGTCATAAACAAGCACGATGCAACCGCTGTATGGGACCATTACAATGGAATCCGAACCAGAAAAACTATAGCTGTCTCTGGTGTCATACAGTGATACATCAATGGACATGCCAAAGCTGCCATCACACAACGATTCAAATGGCTCGTATCAGCATACAGAGCACAATCCGTGATCTTCAAAATCTCTTTAAAGATATACCTATTACTGTTATCAGCGAGAACACTCGCCAGACACAGCATATGATTTCTCAATCCCCATCAATTGTTCTCATCACAGGGGATAAATGCCCACCAATGATTCAATCTCAGCACGGTGAAACTCATAGTTATCACGGTTGCGTTATCTTAGACGCATGGTCATCACTATCTGCAACAGCACTTGATGCTCGCGAAGATATATTAGATCAATGGATGTCCATCGCAGCACATATCAGCCCAATGACACAACAAGGAGAAGTCTTTCTCATCGGCCAATGCGACCCCTCATTAGCACGATCTTTGATAACATGGGATGGTCGGCTTATGGCACGTGTCGATAATAAGGAAAGAAAAGAGCTTTCCCTTCCACCCTATGTCAGTACTGCTGTAATATGGGGTATACAGACTACTGTTATGGAATGCTTGCAAGAAATCG
>JAFVPU010000029.1 GCA_017505165.1 Clostridia bacterium | reverse complement strand
CTGAGCTAATCCCCCATATTTCTAAAAGCAATCTAATATTATCAATAATTGAAAAATTTGTCAATGATTTTTTGTAAAAATTTTAAAATTTATATTTTTTCTTGCTTTTAGGTTGTTTTTTTATGATCTTTTTGATGATTATTTCTTTGGATTGATTCTAAATATTGTTCCTCGCTGGTCTTGATATGTAATGTCCAAGCGAATGTCTTTGTTTGGAATAATATTTTTATTATTAAGATATTTAGCAATGGTGCCAACTGCCAGGTTGACATTGTTTGAATGTTCGCTGATATGGGAGAGAACAACAAGTCTTGTTCCTGTCTTATATAATTTTTCGATTGCTTGAGCGCAATTCAAATTTGATAAATGTCCATTTCTTCCATTGATTCTGCGTTTCAAAAATGGTGGATAGTTTGGATAACTCATCAGCATTTCTGGGTCGTAGTTTGACTCGAGGTATACAAGTGCACTTGATTTGATAATTTCAAATGTGTCTTCGCTGAATTGTCCTAAGTCTGTACAGATAGAAACAACTGCGTTTTCTTGGCTAATTCTGTAACCTACACAATATTTGCTGTCATGAGGCAAAGGGAATGGTGTTATACTAAGGTCATTCAAATCGAAAGTGGAATCAAATGTAATAAATTGATTTCTATCAATATGAATTTGATTTTGCATTATTTCAAGAGTGCTTGTGTGTACGTAGACAGGTGTATTGAACCTTCTGGCAAAAGAATCAACTCCTTTGATATGGTCAGAGTGTTCGTGTGTTATCAAAATGGCTTGAATTAAATCTGGTTCAACTTCAAGTTCTTTGAGTTTTTCGCTTATATATGAAAAAGGTTTGCCACAATCGATAAGGATTCTGGTGTTATCGGTTTCTATATAGGTACAATTACCTTTACTTCCACTACATAGATTGCAAACTCGCATGTAGACATATTATCAAATTTTTTTGTGATTGGCAACACATAAAATTGTCTTTGTTGAAAAAAGATTGCATAATTATAAAAAATATTTTATAATCATTTCATGAGAATAGTATCGGGAAAATATAGAGGTAGAAAGCTTAAAGAATTTGACTTGGCAACAACGAGACCAACAATTGATAGGGTAAAGGAAGCAATTTTCAATCTTATTCAATTTGATGTGGCAGATGCTGTGGTGCTTGATCTTTTTTCTGGTACCGGTGCACTTGGGATTGAGGCGATTTCGAGAGGGGCAAAAAAGACGTATCTTATAGATAATAATGACAAAGCTATTCAAATAATCAAAGAAAATACAAAAAACATGACTGAAGATTTCGAAATAATAAAAACTGATTATATGTTATTTTTGTCAAAGGATATGCGATTTGATATCGTTCTTCTTGATCCTCCTTATGCCACTGATTGTGGATTGAAGGCTATTGAATATATTCTTGAAAGAAACATGTTAAATAAAGGTGGGGTTATCGTTTTTGAAACAAGCGATAATAAGGATATTTCTATAAATTTCAAGGGGCTAAGCGTCGACAGAAGAAAATATGGCACTGTTGCTGTATATATAATAAGGAATAATAATGAAGATTAAAAAACTTAACAAGAAAATAATAGTCTATGATCTAAAAGATTTTAATATTAAGCAAACTTTGGAATGTGGTCAAATATTTAGATTTAATATAGAGGGGAATAATGCTATAGTATATTCTCAAGACAAAATGGCAAAATTGACTACATATGAAGATAGGATTGAGATTGAAACAAAAGATGTGGAATACTTCGTTCAATTCTTTGATTTGGATCGAGAGTATAGTGAGATTAAGAATGTATTGAGACAAGACAAAATGCTCAAAGAGGCAGTGGATTACGGCTATGGAATAAGGATACTCAACAATGACGCCTATGAAATGATAATAAGTTTCATTATTTCTGCAAATAACAATATTTCGAGAATAAAAAAATCAATAGAATATCTATGTTCTCATTTTGGTAAGAATATGGGAGAGTATCATGCTTTTCCTACACTTGAAGAATTGAAATCGGCGAGCATTGAAGATTTTAAACGCGCTGGTTTAGGGTATAGGGCTGAATATATGTATGGTACAGTGCAAAGATTGACAATGTGCGATATTGATAATTTGAAAAAGATGAGTACACAAAACCGATTTGAATATCTTTTGTCTCTCAAAGGTGTTGGGGAAAAAGTTGCCAATTGCATTATGTTGTTTGGGCTTGGTGAGAAAAGTGTTTTTCCTGTGGATACTTGGATAAACAAAGTATATAACGATATATATAATAAGGAAGAAACAAATAGGTCAAAAATTACAAAAGAATTGACAGATAAGTACAAAGATCTTTCAGGATATGCTCAACAATACTTTTTCTATTATTACAGAGATAACAAGAAAAAATAAAGACAACTATTCTTAGTTGTCTTTTTTGTTTAATTTTTCTTCGTTTGTTTGATTTTCTTTTGTATCAGCTGATTGGGATATGTCTTCTAGTTTGATCTGTTCGAATTCTTGTTTTTCTGGTGATGTTGCCACCAAAGTATCTTTTTCTGCAAGTTTGAAGGCTTCTTTCGTTCTCTTTCTCATTGTGCGTTTTGTTATAATAAGGCCAAAGCAACCTAACAAAAGTATAAAGGCAATAACAATGATGGCGAATTTTGCATTACCTTTAAGATAATACGAAATAAGGGTCAAGATGGCGGAAACTGAAACTAAAGACCATAATATTATGTTGATTATTTGGTAAGTTCTTGAGTTGCATAATATGTGATCATATTTTTCTTTTTCTTCTTTTTTTATTTGTTTTGGAGTCTTTTGGATTCCTTCTTTAAGTGGTTTCCCACATCTTATACAAAAATCTCTGTCGTCGCGATTGTCTTCACCGCAATTATTACAAAACATAATTTTACCTCTATGATATTTTATCATTTATATATCAAAAATGTCAAACATAATCTTGTATCAATTTTTCAAAATGGTATTGACTGTTTTGGGTTTTGGTTGTATAATCTCGTCAAGGAGATAAATATATGGAACTTACTAGTATATTTACCGAAATGAGTTGGATATCAGGTGCACTATTGTGTCTTGGCTTGTTGTTTGTGATAGTAGAAGTGTTTTTGCCTGGATTTGGATTCTTTGGTGTTACAGGACTTGTTAGTCTTTTGGCTGGAATTATAGTGAGGATAGTTGAAGGATTGACCATTGAACAATCGTTTGCCTTGATCTTGATGGTTCTTGGAGTAATTGTTGTTGGAAGCATGCTTCTGGTGTTCAGTGCAAAGTATGGATTGCTTGGAAAAGCAGGTTTGGTTGAAACAAAATCTAGCTTGTCAAAAAATTATGACAAGCCTGACAAGGAACTTCGAAAGTTGGTTGGGAAATCTGGAAAAACAATCAGTGATCTTAATCTTGGCGGACAAGCAAAGATAAAAGGTAAGATATATGATGTTCAATCAATAAGTTCGTTTATCGCAAGGGGTTGCAATGTAAAAGTTGTAAAAATTGAAAATAATACCATTATGGTAAGAAAGTGGTTTGAGTAGGAGGAAATATGGGTTTAATGTTAGCTATACCGTTTTGGGTGCCACTATCAATTGCTTTGATTTTAGTTGTTGCGCTCTTGATTGTTTTGTTTATTTCGGTGCCGATTAATGTTTGGTTTAGAGCTTTGGCATCAGGTGCTCATGTGTCAATGCTTAGACTTGTTGGAATGAAGATGAGAAAAGTCGACTATAAGAAATTGGTTGATATTTATATTGTTTCTCAAAAAGCTGGTTTAGATATAGCGATTTCTGAGTTAGAAACACATTTGATGGCTGGTGGAGATATTGAAAAGGTTGTTGATGCACTTATTGCTTCTCATAGTGCAAAGATAGATTTGACTCTTGAACAGGCAAAGGCAATAGATCTTGCTGGTCGTGATGTGGTAGAAGCTGTGAAAACAAGTGTTACACCAAAGGTTATTAAGACTGGTTGGGTTGAAGCAATGTGTAAAAACGGAATTCAAGTAAAAGCGGTTGCTCAAGTAACAATCAGAGCCAAGCTTGATCGTCAAATAGGAACTGCAGATACAGATACTATCTTAGCGCGTGTTGGAGAAGGTATCGTTTCTTCGATTGGTAGTGCAAATACTCATACAGAAATTATGTCAGATCCGTCAGTTATTTCAAAAGCAATTTTAGCTGATCATTTGGACAAGCAAACAGCATATGAAATATTGTCAATCGACATTTGTGATGTTGATATTGGCCAAAACTTGGGTGCGAAGCTCAAAATAGAAGATGCAGAGGCAAAGAAAAAGATTTCTCAAGCAGCGGCAGAAGAAAGAAAAGCTCAAGCGGTTGCTCTTGAACAAGAAATGAAGGCTAAAACTCAAGAAATGAGAGCAATAGTCCTTGCTGCTGAAAGTAAAGTACATGAAGCTATGGCACATGCAATGAGAGAAGGTAAATTTGGAGTTATGGACTATTACAAAATGCAAAATCTCGCTGCGGATACAAACATGAGAAATTCTATCAGTGGTGCGAAAGATAACAAAAAACCACATAGAGATGAAGAATAAACAATAAATAAAGAGAGGAAAAATGTCAAAAATCGAAATACTTATTTTAATATTGGCTTCAGCTATTCCTCTTTTTTCGTTCATTGTTGTTTATAAATCAAAATTAAAGAACATTTTCAAGAAGAAGCAAAAAGATACAAAAAAAGAAACAAAAGAAGAAATAAAGCAAGAAGAAAAACCGGCAGAAGTAGTGGTTGAACCGATTAAAGAGAAATCTTTATCAGACAAGGTTGAAGAAAACTTTTTTACTTCAGATTTCAAGGAATATCCAAGAATGAAAAAAGACAAAATTACTTTTCCGGAAATGAAATTTAATTCTGAATTTGTTCCGACCTTTGATTTGGATGAATTTGATAGACCAAAACCTAAAACTATTGCTGAGCAAATAAAAAGTTTGTCTCCGGAATTGAAAGCGTTGATTGTTGCTGGAGTATTGGACAAAAAAGATATAGATAATATGTAGGAGAATTATGAAATTATTTAATAAATTACAAGAAAAATTGTTACAAAGAGATCTAAAGAATGATAAACCTGTTGAATATATGGTGAAAAAATATCCTGTTTCTCTTTTGGTTGAGAAAGGTGTTTTGAAAAGATACAAAGATACAGCTTTTTACTGTGCAGATACTCATTCTGGAGTGTTGAAACTTGCACAATATTATAATATGAGAGCATTGTACACCATTGGTGGTGAAATGATAGGTGAAGAATTATATAGAAGCCATGCGTATTTGACTAAAGATGATAACAATCAATCAAAATATATTATAGTTGCAGGACATGCTAATTTTGGCAATACAAATGACACAAAAAGCTATGCTGTCTATGAGAAAGATGGCAATTGTGTTGTTCCGCATGGTTGTTATCAAGAAATATATATGACTGATAGCTATACTATATTGAGTTTGCCTGAAAGAAAATATGGAAAAGGTAATGCTTATATTTTTAGAAAATCTGACGATCAAGACGAACGATATCAAAAAATATTAGGGAACACAATTTGTCCTCAAGCGTTGATTGTTGGTGATGAGAAGATTGTTACGACAAAGTATTCATCAATATTTTCTATAAGAGAAAATAAAAACAGTTATACTGATGAATATGTTACAAATACAATATGGTTTGGTCAATGCGATAATATATGCACAAAGTCGTTGAAGATTGACAAAAGACTGGCTGTTAAAGAAACATATAAATTACCTATTTATATAGATAAAAATATGATTTTCTTTGACGAAGAAACAAAAGCTATGTATTATTTTACAAAAGGACCATCTCCAAAGAGAGTGAATTTGAGAAATGGTGAAGAAGTGGATTTGTTGTCTCTCAAAAAGATTGAGAAAACAAAAGAAACAATGTCAATGAAGACTTTATCAAGTCAAATGACAGAATCT
>JAFVPU010000028.1 GCA_017505165.1 Clostridia bacterium | reverse complement strand
TTTTTATTGTTTTTTTATAGTTTTTTTGAACTTTTAAAATTTTTTTCATATTCATTTTTAAACAAAAAATTTTCATAAAAATAAAAAAAATAAAAAACAGCTTAAAAAACAATTAAGCTGTTCATTTTTTATTTTAATTTTTAAATCAACTTTTTCATTCTCAACCTTCAATTTTATTGTATGAAATTTTGTTATTTTTTAACATTCAAATCTTCGTGTATTTTTATAAAGTTTTCCACACTAATTTGTTCTGGTCTAACCGTTTCTGAATATCCAAATTTTTCCAAAGTTTTTATTATCATTTCTTTGTCAAAATTCTGCTTGAGATTATTGACCAAAGTTTTCCTTCTCATAGAAAAGCTTATGTGCACAAAATTTTTGAACGACTCAAAATTTGAAATTTTATGCCTATTGTGAGGAACCAATTTGCAAAGCGCACTATCAATTTTCGGACTCGGAGTGAAACATTCTTTTTTTATAATTCTTGAAACACTTACATCAAAAATCGATTGCAAAATTACACTCGTGATTCCATAATCCTTGCCTCCCTCTTTTGCTACAAAACGCTCCGCAACTTCTTTCTGAATCAACACCAAAATAGAATCAAATTTTTCAATTGAATCAACAAGTTTGAAAATTATTGGTGTCGTTATATAGTATGGAATATTTGCAACAACTTTTGCTTTTCCTTCAAACAAATTATCTACTTCTGCATCCATAAAATCTTGAAAATGAAACTCAATATTTTTTTGTTCATCACGTACTTTTTCAAGAATTGGAATCAGACTCTTGTCTATTTCAAAAGATATAACTTTTTTTGCCTTCTCAGCCAAAACTTTTGTGAGCGTTCCTGCCCCAGCGCCGATCTCCAAAACAAGATCATCACTCTCCACTCCACCATCATTTGCTATAGCTCGTAGCAAGTTCGTATCATATAAAAAGTTTTGGCCCAAACTTTTCTTGTAATCTATCTTTTCCATAATCTCTCCGAAATAACATACATTATTATACTACAATTAAAAATAAAAAACAAGCAATGCCTACATCAATCAAAACTCATTTTTTAACAATCAATATTTATACAAAAAACTTTTCAATCTGTTGACAAAGAAATTTTGTTATGCTAAAATACCCACGAGAAACGATATATAAGTTTGAGGAGTAAATTGAGTTCGTTTTGTAGAGAAAGATCATCATAGGCTGAAAGTGATCTAAAATTGAGCAATTGAAGGTAGCAAACGAGTTCGGACGAAGAAGCATAGTAGACCGTCCGCGCAGTGAAACATGCGTCAGTTTATAATAAGGAACAATATATAATATACCTTATATATATTATATTGTTTGAAGTAAGGTGGTACCACGAGAAATTCGTCCTTATAGTTTTGCGCTATAAGGTTTTTTGTTTTCATATACAAAAAATCTTCAAAAACAATTCAAAGGGAGAAATTTATGTTAGATAACAAATATAACATTAATGAAAAAGAAAAGAAATGGCAAGATTTCTGGCAAAGTGAAGGAATCTATAAATTCGATAAGAATTCTACAAAACCAGTATATTCTATCGACACTCCACCACCAACAGTAAGTGGAGAACTTCATTTAGGACACATTTCAGGCTTCACACAAGCTGATATGATGGCACGTTTCCACAGAATGCAAGGGTACAATATGTTCTACCCTCTTGGTTTTGACAACAATGGACTTCCAACCGAGCTTTTGGTCGAAAAGAAGAAAAACATCCGTGCTCACACCCTTCCTAGAGAAGAATTCACCAAGATTGCTCTTGATTTGGTTTCAACGTATAACCAAACTTATCGTGAAACCATGCTCAAGGCAGGTATGTCATGCGATTTGAGCCTTGGTTACAATACAATTGACGACAAAAGTCAAAAAACTAGCCAAAAATCATTTATTGACCTTGCAAAAAGAGGAATAGCATATAGAGAAAACAAACCTAGCCCTTGGTGTTGCAAATGTAGAACAAGTGTTGCTTCTGCTGAACTTGAAGATAAAGAATTGGATAGTATTTTCAACTATTTGAATTTCAAATTAGCTGACGGAAGTGGTACTATTCCAATCGCAACAACAAGACCCGAATTTTTGCCAGCATGTGTTGGAATCTTCGTAAATCCTGAAGATGAAAGATATTCTAACCTTGTTGGAAAGAAAGTTAAAGTTCCACTTTTTGAAGAAAACGAAGTTACAATCATGGCTGATAGTAAGGTTGGAATCGATAAAGGTACAGGTATAGTTATGTGCTGTACATTCGGCGACCAAACAGACGCAGAATGGTGGAAAGAATATCACCTCGAACTCAAACAAGCAATTGATGATGGTGGAAAAATGACTGAAATTGCTGGTAAATATACTGGCATGAAGTCAATAGATGCAAGAAAAGCAATCCTTGACGATCTCAAAGAACAAGGATATCTTTACAAACAAGACCCTATTACTCACGCAGTTAAAGTACACGAAAGATGCGATACTCCAATTGAATTCTTATCTAAGAAACAATGGTTCATCCGTACTTCTACACCTGAATTGAAACAAATTTGGATCGATCAAGGTAATAAACTTATCTGGCATCCAGAGAGTATGAAAGCTAGATACGACGCTTGGGTAAGCAATCTCAATCAAGACTGGTCGATAAGCCGTCAAAGATATTTTGGAGTTCCTTTCCCTGTTTGGTACTGTAAAGATTGTGGAAAAGCAAAGTATGCTGAAATAGATGAACTTCCTATCAACCCTCTCACATCAACTCCTAGTTCAAAGTGCGACTGTGGATCAAACAATTTTGAACCAGAAATCGACATCATGGACACTTGGGCAACAAGTTCAGTAACACCACAAATCAACACAAATTGGGCAGAAAATGAAGCTGAAAGCAACGAAAAAATGCCTATGAGCATGAGATTCAGCGGTCGAGACATCATCACAACTTGGAACCTCAGAACAATCATCAAATCTTACTATCATCAAGAGCGTTTACCATGGAAAGAATTACTCATCAATGGTTGGGTTATGGCTGATAAAGGTGTGAAGATGTCAAAATCTAAGTCAAACGCAAAAGTTAGTCTTTTAGATGCTATCAGAGATTATGGTGCAGACGTTGTTAGATATTGGTGCGCAAATGGTGCATATGGTCGTGATGTTGTGTTTAGCGACACAGGACTTAAAGACGGATATAAACTCCTCAATAAGATATGGAATGCATCTAAATTCGTTTTATCTTTCTTGGAAGATTATACCCCAAACAAACCTTCTACTATTCTCCCAATGGACAGATACATAATGCACAAATTCAATGAAGCATATGATAGAACATACAAATTCTATGAAAAAGTTGAAATGGGATACGCAAAAGATGAAATCGAAAAATTCTTCTGGAACTTCTGCGACAACTATATTGAACTTGCAAAGAATCGTCTTTACAAACCTGAAGTATACGGCGAAGAAGCAAAGAAATCTGCTCAATGGACTTGTTACAACGTATTGCTTGGTATGTTAAAACTATTCTCAATAACAATGCCACATATCACAGAAGAAATTTATCAAAATTATTTCAAGCAATTTGAAGAAGAAAAAAGTATCAATATCTGTATACTCAAACCTCTTGAACTTGACAATGAGGACAACATAATCGCAAATGGCGACAGCGTAATTGACATTGTGTCAAAAGTTAGACAATTCAAGAGTGAGAACAAATTAAGTTTGAAAACAGAAATAGATGAAATGACAATTTGCGACAAATCGCTCGACTTCATCAAATCTTGTGAAAGTGATATAAAAGCTGTAACATCTGTAAGAGAAATCAAATATATTGAAGGTGAAAAAGATATCAAAATCGGAAATGCGATTATCTCTGAATAAACAGTTTTGAATACAAAAAAATGCCAGAAAATTCTGGCATTTTTTCTTCGATTTTATACTTATTTTAAGCAAACTATCTCATTTGATGATTCAACATTTCTTGACGTTCAATTTCCTCCCTGCTTTGCACCACAACACATTCTGTTGTAAGCAAAGTTGAACTCACACTTGCAGCACATTCAAGCGCCGTTCTTGTAACTTTGACAGGATCAATTATACCCTTTTCAAACATGTCGCAAAATTCATTTTTTAACGCATCATAACCAAAATTTATGTCTTCATTTTTCAAGACTTCTTGCACTATCACGCCATCATCAACACCTGCATTCTTCGCAATTTGTCGAATTGGAGCTTCTAAACTTTTTGAGATGATCATAGCACCCAATTTTTGATCACCAAAAAGATTTTTTTCTATGTATTCATCAAGGCATTTTTTTGATTTTAAAAGAGCAATTCCGCCACCAACAACAATACCTTCTTCAATCCCAGCTTTTGTTGCATTGATCGCATCTTCCATTCTCAGTTTTTTCTCTCTCATTTCAAGTTCGGATATAGCACCTACGTTAATAACAGCCACTCCGCCATTGAGCATTGAAATTCTGCCTTGTATCACTTCTTTGTCGAATGGCTTTTGAGCTTGTTTTAAGTCATTTTTAAGACTCTCAACCCTATTAGAGACTTCTTCTTTATTAGACTGAGCTCCGATTATTGTTGTCATATCTTTGTTCGCTTTCACTTTTGCACATCTTCCGAGATCTTCCAAAGAAATATCCACAAAATTATTATAAACATCTCCTGAAATAAATTTACCACCAACACAAAGTGCAATGTCGTCCAGAACCTTTTTTCTTCTATCCGCAAAATATGGAGCACGAACAGCAAGACAATTGAAAATTTTTCTCATATTGTTTATGACAATGGTGGTTAGAGCATCTCCTTCAATATCTTCTGCAATAATAAATAAACTCCCACCAACATTATTTACCTTTTCTATAACAGGCAAGATCTCATTGATTGTCGAGATTTTCTTATCTGTAATAAGTATGTATGGATTTTCAATTTCAGCCACCATTTTCGATTGATCTTGACACATATATGGACTAATATATCCTCTATTGATTCTCATTCCTTCCAAAACATTTAATGTTGTTGTCAAACTTTTTCCATCTTCAATGGTTATCACACCATCTAGCCCAACTTCCTTATAAGCTTTTGCAATTATTTGACCCGTTTCTTCACTGCCAGACGAAATCGTAGCAAGGTTACATATTGAATCATTATCCTTCACCGGCTTTGCTCGATTTTTTATATTTTCAACAACAACATTGACAGCCTCTTTGATCCCTTCACGAAGCAAAATCGGATTTGCACCGGTTGTGAAACATTTCAATCCCTCTGAAAATATTTTTTCGGTCAAAATTGTGGTAGTCGTCGTTCCGTCTCCTGCTATATCATTAGTTTTCACACATGCACCTTTGACTATTGATGCTCCCATATTCTCAATTTCATCATCAAGTTTAATTTCACCAGCAATAGTTACACCATCATTGGTGATAAATGGTTCTCGATAAACATGATCCAACACAACATTTCTTCCTTTTGGCCCCAAAGTTACTTTTACCGCCTTTGCAAGAGTTTCTACTCCCTTTAGAAGTTTCATTCGTGCTTCATCACCATTCTTTATTATTTTTCCTTTCATTTCATCACCCCTATAATATCAATTTGTCTCATTATGATATAAGTCTTCCCCTCAAGTTTTAATTCGACTCCAGCATACTTGTTGAACAACACTTCGTCTCCAACTTTCACCTTCATTTCTTTTTTATTTCCATCAAAATCTGCACCATCTCCTACAGCAACAACACTTCCTATCTGAGGTCTTTCCTGAGATGTTTCTGGAAGTACAATTCCAGAGTCTGTAACACTATTTTGTGTCTTTGGCAAAATCACTACTCGATCAAATAATGGTTTAAAATTCATATATTCCTCCTACGAATATTTTATTGTCCAATGGCATAAATTTATCTAAAACATGCCAAAATTTGGCAAATTTTTCAAAAAAATCATTAAAATTCATAAAAATTCAAGCAAAAAAATAAAATTTTATA
>JAFVPU010000027.1 GCA_017505165.1 Clostridia bacterium | reverse complement strand
TCTTATTATATGCAATATAAATTGATACGAAATCTTTAGAATTCGTGTAAAGAGTCTTCTGATGAGATATCAAGAATCTATTTCCGGATGTAGTTCTAATGATATTAGCCAAGTTATTAGCTGTCTCATTCTCTGTGTTAACGAAAATACATCCATCTGGGTGTTCTTTGGATACAATTTCGTCATTTCCAGATTCAGGTGTATACTCAACCAAAGAAATAAATAAATCAGACCCGTCGGCCAGTTCAATGGCTTTGGATATATTATTTGCAGTTATCTTAAGAGTTCTGCAATAATAGAATTTATTTAACAATTCTTCAAGATGAGAATAATATTTATCAATATCTCCACCAAGATCTTTAGGAGATATGTAAACTGATACTATTTTCTTTTTAACCATACATATTACCTCAGATCTTTCAAGTCTACATAACCAATTACCTTTAACGGATCTCTACCATTGATTACTCTTGGATCGTTTGTCTTACATACTTTTACTCTACCATTGATCACAATATCATCAAAGAAGAATAATCCTTTGCTTACGAAGAAAATAGGATTAATTGCGGTAGAGTTTCTGTATACAGGCATTGATTTCTTATGAATTTCCTGTCCAGGTCTTACTACTGTAATTGATTTAACAGGGCCTTCTTCTACAATATCATTCTTCTCCCATATATTATATACGATATTTCCGTTTTCGTCAAATACTTTATATCCAGAATGCTTTTCAGATTCTTTCTTAGCCTCTAATAAAATTTTAGTTGCTAAGATTTGTCTATCTGATTGATCCCATGAAGGTCTTACTCTATACATAGGAGAATTTTCCGGTAAATCCCAAGGATTATATACCACACGAGAACCGTCAAATACTTTATATCCAACGTTCTGATCTGCAACAAGTTTCAGATTATCTACTGTTCTCGATACAGTAAGCGGTCTATCCCCAGCTTTGATACGAACAGAATACATCTTATTTGCTTCAGATGCAAGTCCAGCATTAACTTCGTTATCCCACTCATACAATTTGTGTTTTGTGATTGTATAATTAAGATTGTTTGCCCAGTTCTGATCTGTATTCATATAACAGTCATCTCTAAGGTAGTTCATTCTTAATAAGAAATTTAATGCTTTTATCGGGGATTTGATAGAAGCAATATTTGCATATTTGAACGGTCCGTTTTCTGATTTTCTCTTAGTGAGAAGATAGTTTGTAAAATCTGCGATCGATTCATCGTAAGATGAATATACTCTTAAAAGAGATTCAGAACCAGTATAATCTGTAGGAGATTCATATATCTTAGTTTCATCTCTTGAGAAACATTTACCTGTCCATGTAGAATCGATCTCTAATTTGAACAGATTATTTGTGCTACCAAGAGTTTTATCTTCTCCGTACATTGATCTGAATGCTGCAAGGGTAGCGATTACAGAAGATAATATATTATTCTTTGCCATTTGTGTTTGGCAAGGGATTTTGATTTTATTAAAGAAATCCACATGTGATTGGCTCATGATTTCATTCTCCTTTCGATCTCTATATAAATTAATATGATGTTTCGGTATAACCGTTTTTAATAAATTCATCATTTCATGCAGATATTATATATACGAATCCAATTGGCGCTGGATTCAAGATACTTTTTACCAATTTTATTTAAGGGAGACTAGAGAGAAAATGAATAATGAAGCAACCAAAAAGAAAAATAAAAAATGGAAGTGGTCTACAAATATTGAACCGCTGAATCTTCATAGAGTCAACGATATCAAATTATCTGGAGATACTTCCACATATGGAGTTTATTTGGATGATGAAAGTGTAAACAAAAGGAGGAATAACAACTCTTCATCGTCTAACAGATCTTCTATTAAGAGAGATACTAGAAGAAACACGAGAAATCGTTAATTTGATCTGACAGCATTGTAACCCAAATTCACCACCTTAAATAAAATTCAAATGGGATGAGGAATTAACCTCATCCCATATCTTTTAAAATGATTTATTTTTTGTTTCTGTTTTTACCATTACCGCCTCTGTGATACTGATTATGGTTATGGTTGTTATTGTTCTGATTAACCGGTTTGATTGACGGGGCAGAAGAAGCTACAGGTTCAACTTTTGTATCTTCTTCATTTCTGATCTCATATTCAGGTTGGCCAACGGATTCGAGTTTGTCATTTACTTCTTCTTCATTTGTAGCAATAGTTGTTTCTGCTAAAGAAGAATCATATTCAAGTTCAGGAATTGCACTTTCAATAGGACAATTATCTACAGATTTTTCATCTGCAAGCATAGCATCTGATAAGTTGATCTCTGGCTCATTAGATTCTTCTAATGGATCTACATCTTCTTCACGAACAGGTTCAATGACCTGATCTTCAGTATCGAAAAGATTTGTAGGAACAGCAACGTATTTAGGATCTGGAGCACAGCTAATAGAATATTCCACT
>JAFVPU010000026.1 GCA_017505165.1 Clostridia bacterium | reverse complement strand
CCGATTGATAAAAGCAACGACCATTTCCTACATTATTACCATATACAGCACCATTATATGTACCATGCATTACACATAAATCATATGTACCCTGTCTGTAAAGAAATTCATCATATACTTCTTCACTTACCCCATATAATTCTGGAATGCATAATACTTTAGCGCCTTTAATAATCTCGAATTTGATATTTGTTACTATTCTTACGTCTACATTCGGATTATGCATATAGTGGTAATATAATTTTAATTGATTTGCATCGTGAGATAATGTGCCATGTAATATTATAACAGTAGCATTTTTCATCTTAGCGATTTCCACCACTTGTGCAACAAATAAACTTGCATAATATGCTGCATCTGATGATACTAAGACCTTATGATCAAATAAATCGCCATTGATAAATATAACATCTAGTCTTGGAAGACTAGATATCTTGCATAAAAATTGTTCATTTAAAATTTCGTATTGTTTAGCTGGTTCTATAGCATTTGGGAAATGCAAATCAGCTATGTGAACAGATACCAATACCCTGTTACGGGTATTGGCACTAAGTTCATCTTCGATATCAAATATTACTGCCGGTTTCAGCAACTTCTGATTCTCCATTTTCTTCACTCATTTCTTCATGGTTTTCATCGATTACTGGATCTGTTCCTGGCGCTGTATAATCTATCTCTTTATGTACAAACTGCTTTTTGTAAATCTGATCGATGATTGTTTCTACGTGATTTACAAGAGAGCCGAATAATACATACGGATCTTCGCATTCTTCATACACTTCGCTGTCAGATCCTTTGAATACTTCATCTACATTAAGTCCTCTACTGAGAACTAAGGAATCGATACCGTACCATACTTCTGAATATTTAGCATAGCAATGCTTTTTATCAGTTTCCATCATTCCGATTACTTTTTCGTATTCATCCTGATGATCTTTGTATGCTTCTTTTCCAAGGTTCACGATGATGTTTTCATTCTTGTACTGAATGTAATATGTATACATCTCGTGCATTTTTGTTCTGATGAACGTATCGATGAATGTAGCAACCTCCTGGTTACGGTACACATTTGCTAAAGCAAGGAGTGAGTTCTTTAACCATGTATCGTCGTAAAGATTTTTGAAACTTTCTGGATTTAAGATGCGCTGGAAATCACCTAAGATATCTTTGTAATGGCCGATAGAAATGATAACGTCTAACGCGTTACTCTCTTCGATTGTTTCTGGAAGAACCGGCGGGATATATCCAACGTCAATATAGGCAGGATTTTCATCCATGGCCACAAATTCTTCCATCCCATCTGGGATTTGTTCACCCTCTTCTACAATTACAGCCTCCCCGTCGATGACAACTTCACCTTCGGAAATTGCAGAAGACTGTTGAAATTTGTCTTTATGCATTACATCGCCGATCATTATAGCATCGGCAATCGGATTTCCTGTTAATTGATGATTAGTCTGTTCCATAAAATAACTCTTTTCCTTTCTTCTTATTCTTTGTCATAATTATAATATATCACTGTGTATATATTTAGATTTTAATTTTTTTAAAATGCATATTATATACACAGTATATAATATAAACCCTTGAGTGGGTGTGGAATTTTTACACTTTTAAAAATTCCTTGTAGGTGTCAATCATCCGGTCTTTTAATGTATCTAAGACCATATGCTTGACAGCATATAATTGTCTTGCTTCGTCACTGCTTATTGATGAAGGCTCTGACTTCTCCTTATCAATAAACTCCATGTAATAGCATTTAGCACTTTCGATATACAGAGTATTACCTACTATTTTTATTTTATATAAGGTGCGACTCTGAGTATTTTCTCCAGCAAAGACAATCATATTTGAAAATTCGTCAGGTCTTTCTTCTGATTCTATGGCAACATTTTTGATGCCATAATCTACCATCTTTTCTTCTCCAAAGTATTGCTCCATTACAAAGTAATTAGACTTAAATGCTAATTGGAACTCAATCAATTCTTGAATTCCGAAATTCTCCCTTTGTAAACTATTGATAGCTTCTCTCACTTTCTGTCTAATTCTTAAATAACGTTTCAATGCATCAAAGTTAAAGATATTCTTTCCGACTTCGATCCTGACTTCTTTTAGCAAAGTAATCGCTACGAATAACGAATTGTAATCCATAACCTTTGTCACCTTCTTAAAAAATTTCTTTGAATCTTTCTTGAGCTTTTCTCTTGTTATAAAATGCATATACAAGACTCAAGAAAGTCTCCTTACAATGATTCATATATTCTAAATGCTCTTTATTAGAGAAGTCGATAACGTATTCTTTGAAAGTAGGTTCGTTCTTATCTAGCATTAATACTAAACAACCACCATCTACTTCTATATCTTCGCACTCTTTGAGCATGTAAAGATATGCTGATAATTGTAAGAAGAATTTGTATGAAACATGGTTTGACGTCTTAAAATCAATTAACCAAAGCTTTCCGTTTATAACCATAAGGCAGTCTAACGTACCACCAAAGTATTTACAAGACATCTTTTTCTCAGAGAAAACTAATCTTGTTTCTTTTAATTTATTTATGATATTATACCATTTAAGAAAACCTTCAAATGCATTCATTACGGCATCTCTTGCTGGAAAAGGAATGGATTCCATATCTTGCATTTCTTTTTTCTTTAAATATCTCTCTATCACATTGTGAGTATATGTACCCTTTTCAGATGCTTCTCTAAGAGCTGCAGAATATGACAGTCTCTTGAATCCCAATGAGTTTGCCCATTGTGCAATATACTCTTCATGAAGCATTTCTTTAAGAATAGTGGTTACTCTAGGTACTTTATTTCTACCATATTGGTACCAATCTTCCTCTTGTTTGATAGAGTTATTCATATTCTTGAGTATATTAATAATTTCATCCATAGTCGTTTCCTCCAATTTTAATAAAACGTTGAAAACCCATTATTCTACGATTCCGCAACATAAGTATAAATTATTAACCCTATAAAGGAGGTCGTCTAGAACAATGGCCAACCAAGAAATGAAGTTAACCAATGAGGCATTCTTATATCAGAAGGCCGATTATGGAAAAGAAATCTACAATTATCTTATGACTGCTGTTCATATTGATAAAAAATCAGATGCATTTGCAGACGTTCTTTACAACGTTAAAATGCGTCAGACCTCTCCTGTTCTTTCTAAGGTTCTCATGTCAGATAAGGTAGTTCTTGCTATTGGTAAGAAAGATCTTACAAGAGGATTCAGAGTGTTAAGAGCTAAAGATCCGAGAGACAAAAATGGAACAAGGAAAGTGTATATCGACTGTACGAATATTATCGTTGAAAAAGACGGTATTTATAAATGTAACAATATTCCGGTTCTTATTTCATATCTGATTACAGCAATGGCTTATGTAATCTATTATGAACACCCAGAGTTGATTACAAGAAATGCAGACATTGTTAAATCTGGTACAGAAGCATTCGTTGATCTGTTCTTATATGTATTAGGATATCTCAAAGTTCCGGTTACATATGCAGACAACAAAGAAAAGATGTCTTATGTAATTGCTAAGTATTTCCAGTTCTGTGTACTTGGCAAGACAGAAGAATCAAGCGTTGTGAATTTGTCTAAGAAGATCTCTAAGATCGACATGAGAAAAGCACAATACTTAGATATCTTATTCGACGATCTCTTTGAGAATCCGAGAAATACTACAATCAACGATTTCATTATCTTATTTGCTCAGGTATTCCTCAATCAGAATAAGGATTATACAGGAGCAGATAAATTAGATATCGATTCATTTGTATCTAGATGGAGGTATATGATAGGTCAAGGAACGTTCCTTGGGCTTGAATTATTTGTTCCTTTTTCTGCTATTCTTACAGACTGCTACGTTGGCGCGTATATCAACCAGCAGAATACAATCGAAAAGATTGTAGCTAGAAATGTAGCAGAATTTACAACAACTTTATTGAAAGTAGGAAGTGAGAACGCATAATGGCTGTATTAAGCGATAAATTTAAGAATAAAATCGAAGAGCTTATCCATTATACAAAAAGCCGTATCGACGAAATGCAAGTAAACTGCTGTCCTATGACAAGAGACTTATATCTTCATCATCAGTTTGAATACTGGTACGATGGGTATAAGCATTACATTTATACAGAAAACACTCAGTGTTATGCGGTAAATGAATTACCGTATTGCTATCCGAGATACAAAGAAGGAATCTTCCAGGATAAGCTTGAAAATCTTATCAATGAAGAAAAGATTTGGCCTTTCCTTTTATTCATAGAAGGTAAGGTAATCCCTTGGTCTAAAATTACAGTAATCAAAGATTACAACTACACATATATCATTATCAATGACGTAGAACCAATCAATGATCAACCTACAAGTACATCATATGTATATTTCCCTATCTCACCAACAAAGATAAGATATGGCGAAGATGAAGACTATTTGCAAGAAACAAATGTAAAAGGTATGTATTTTGATACTGAAGGTAAATTATTAATGAATCCTGAGTTTAAAGAGTTATCTTTAAGATTGGAATTCTTGGACGATAATCTTTATTTCAAAATGCATAAATATTCTATCGATGATGAATACGTTACATTTGATGAATTGGAAGATGGATTCGTTCCTACAGAAAGCAATATAATAGGATTCGATGAAGATGGTACATTTGCAGATATTATCGGATATCCTATCTTTGGAGATAATATATTGAATAGTATGTATGGAATGATTCCTTTAGATAAGGGCAGAGAAAAGTTCCAGAATCCTACATTGGTTCAAATGTACTTCAAGAATGATAATGTCAGCAAGAGCTCTATTTATCATAGAGCATCAGACTTAAATAAAGAATCTATTATAGATACAATGGGCAAGTTTGCGTCTGATGAGAGATTTGAAGGATTGATGAGAGAGATCGCTGCACCATTTGATTTCAAATTTTATGCAAATCATACATATCTTAAGAATATCGTAGACGCTGCCAAATATATCACTCAATATGATTATTCCTTATGGAATAAGATTTATATTGATGAATCCAATATTAAGATCTTTACTTACAAAGGAAGAGATTTTAAGAATTTAGCAGATGAGAAATCATTTGTACGATTCTCAAGAAAGCATTCTGACTTGATCGAAGACGTGTGTATGATGTTTGTAAACTCTAAACTATATGAGCATTCAATTGATATCTATTATAGACATGGAACCATCCATATTCCTGCATTTGGAATTATGGATGACGACGACGTTGAAATCGTATTATTTACTAAGTGTAATAATAATATCTTGGACGTTGTCATTCCGGACGCTGCTACTCCTGTATATATTCATCCTGAATATAATCTTGAAGATTGCTATATTATGGATAGCGAATGTACACAGAAAGCATATCCTAATACCCCAGAATCGGAAGACGGCAGAAGGCAATATATTTGTCAGATTAGAACTTATAGTGTAGACAAAGATTCTAACTACACTGTCAACTTCGTATATCCTGAGTATTACGGTAAAAGACTTAAGATTGTTCCGAAGAACCAGTTCAGATATTATAGATATCAGAATATGGAAGGGCAGCATAAGATTATCTTACCAAGACAATTTAATTACTGCCATGATATTGACAGATATATGATCTTTGTAAATGGCAGAAAAATCGATAAAAGAGAATATACAGTTACTATCATGAATCCGTTAAGACCGTTTGATAGTCTTATTTTATATATCTCTACTGTACTCGACGAGAATGATAAGGTAGACGTATTCTACTTACCTGAATTACTACCTGAAAAGTATAGTAAAGATAATCTTGATGTAAATGGTGTTCTTAGATTATCTATTGGTAAAGATCCTACAAATTATCCGAAGATGTATTCATTATCCAAAGATACATGTATGGTATTCGTAAATGGATACCTCATTAATCCAATGAGAATTAAAGATGTATCTATGAGAAGAATGCTTGTAGATACTGGATTAAATAATATCCATAATGTACAAGTAATTGAATATATTAATGGATCTAAAGAAGTTGCTAAATATCTGTATGGTATGGATGGTGCATTGCCAATAAATGGTATTGCAGATGATGGCACATCTTATGATGTAAATGGTATGCCTGAATATGTAACAGGTGAAGATAATTTACCATTAATGCTCGGAGTGCAAGACGAAGACTTCAGTAAGTTTGTATACGATAGATGGGATTATGTAATCAGTAAGCTTGAAGAGATGGCAGGTTCTATCTCTGGAGAGATCGTAGATATCAATGGTAATTCTGTTGATAATATGAGCGATGAGAATATCGGTATTGCTATGGTATATGGAACACTTAATTCTATTCTTAATCCTGAAAGCGATTACAAAGAAGATTATGCTCCTCTTAGAGCAATCTTATACGATATCATTGTTGATTACTATCTTACCAGAAATGCAGCTCCTACCGGAGATCCATTTGTATATGACTTTGAGGTTGAAGAGTGGACAGAGGATAATGAAGGTAATGAACTAATCACATTATTCCCTGAT
>JAFVPU010000025.1 GCA_017505165.1 Clostridia bacterium | reverse complement strand
TTTTATGACAACCTTGGAAATAATAAAAAGCCTGATAAAACAATAACAAACTATTTGATCAGTGGAGAAAGGACATTCTTCAATGAAGAACTCGCCTCTGCTAGTTCAAATTGCGGTGATTCAAGACTTGTTTTGATCACAACAACTCTTGACAATTTTGATGAAATTTTGGAAGAAGAAAATTATTATTATATTAATTTCAGCGCAAAATTCAAGAACAAACATGAAATCAAAAAAGAATTTGAAAAAATAACAAACAGAAAAACTCAATTATATTCAATGCTGGTGGAATACAATATAAAATGTGAAAACGGCACAAACTTCAACAAGCAGATAGGCGCGAATGATTTGTATGATTCGTTTGCAAATTTCTTCAAGGAATATTCAGATTTTATTCAATTCTTCAATAATAAAATACGAAATAATATTCCGAGTGCTGTTTCTGACGTAAAATTTTCTGTTATTGAACTTTATACTTTGGTTGTAAAAGATTCATTCTCAATTATTATTAAGGAAGATGAATTGAAGACTATTCCTGATGCAAAAAACATAAATTATATGAATTCTATTATCGATTTTGAAAATGGCCAATTAAACACACAATCATATTACTTTGGATCAAATTCAACCAATTTTATGATAAACTTCGATACTTGCGACAAAACCTTATTTGCAAAAAATTTATATGATTACCTTGACTCAGTTGCTGGCAACGTAAACGACATGACATCAATTGAACGCGCATCTTATTATTTTAAGGAGATTTTTGGATTTTAATGAAAAAATTGTTCTTTAGTTTAATACTTTGCTTTATCTTGCTTGGAACAAGCATGAGTTTTTCTGCATGCAAAAATGATAAATTTAAACTTTCTCAATTGAATACAAAATATGAAAAAGCGGTGGAAAATCTTGAAAATGTGAAGATAACTGAAGATGGCTTAACATTTGTTTATAATGAAAAATTTACTAATGAAATCAATAACAATTTACCTTATAAAAATATCAAAGATTTCTATACCCCACTTTTGAATTATTCAACAGCATTCATCAATGGTTACATCAAAAAATGTTCAACCAACGAAATCGAAACAACAAAAAAACAAAGAAAGAATATCGAGCAAGCCTTGAATAACTTCACCAATGCTATAGCCGAAGTAGATTCTAACATCTCTGCTGTTACAAAGTTGGTGGATATAGATGCATCCAGCACTAGTGCTCATATAAAAACACAAAACTTGTTCTTATCTTATGAAAATCTTTATAAATCTGCATTTAGATTCTCAAACTATCTACAAGAATTATATTTCAATTATGCATCTGACTATAATACTAATCCTGCTGAAAACAGCTTATCAAATTTTGATATAGATAAACATGTTGTTTTGTTGAATCCAAAAATCGCAAGCGCGAAAGTAGAATTGACCGAAACTTTTATTGAAAAATATATAAGAGATCATGATTATTCAACCAAATTGACTGAAAAGACAGCTGGTGTTTTCAATACATTTGCTCCTGAATTTAATGAATTTAACAATAAGATCAAATCGATTGATAAAGCGATCAATTCAAAAGTCGCATCATCAATTATCAAAGAAAATTTAACAAAGAAACAAGATTTCTACAATTTCTGCATTGAATCATACAATGTTGAAATGGTTATGAAAGATATCAATCCATTCTTTAAATCTGCGAAGGATTCAATCTCTTTTATGACCGAAAATAACAATGAAAATATAACAACTGAAAACAAAATGAAGATTGATTCAATCAATAGATATGACCTGTTGGCAAACGATTACGTTGAATCACTTCAAAAAATTATAATTTTACTGGAGATATAGAATGACTGAAAAAGAATTTAGCGAATTAGCCGACCTACTCTATCCAAATACTTTGGATACGAGTTTTTATTTCAACAAATATCAACCTAGAAAAACAAGTGGTGAAATAACACGTGTTGCACCTAGTCCTACAGGATATTTACATATAGGCACATTATATCAAGGCCTTGTTGATAAGATGATGGCAGACAAATCAGAAGGATCCTTTATATTAAGATTAGAAGACACAGATGGAAAGCGAGAAATTAAAGGCGCTGGACAAATTGCATACGAAGGTTTTGTCAATTTCAATTTAACTCCAGATGAAGGATATCGTGGAGACAACCTTGACGAAATCGGTGATTATGGTCCATATATTCAAAGCAAACGTATCGAAATTTATCATGCCTTTGCTCACGAAATCGTTCGTCGAGGAAGGGCCTTCCCTTGCTTCTGTGAAAAAACCAACGGCAAAGAAGAAATCATAAAACGCAGAGAGGAAGAACTTGAAAACAGCGATAATTTATCTGTTAAAGATCCATGCAGAGATTTGTCATTGGTTGAAATAAAGAAAAATTTGCAGGAAGGTAAATCTTTTGCTTTAAGACTAAGATCCAATGGAGATTTGAGCAAAACTCATGCTTTTGAAGATTGTATTTTGGGCAAAAAAGAGTTGAGAGAAAATGCCAAAGATGACATCTTGATCAAATCAAATGGTGTTCCAGTATATGGCTTCGCTCACATTGTCGACGATACCTTAATGGGTACAACAACAATCGTTCGTGGTCAAGATTGGTATCAATCTTTACCTGTTCATTTGGAAATATCTGAAGCTTTCGGTTATAAACCTTTCAAATACGCTCATACTCCAAACATTTGTATCCTTGATGCTGTTTCTGGCAACAAACGAAAAATCAGCAAACGAAAAGACACATTCGCTGATGTACGATTCTTCCTCAAGACAGGATACCCTACTGATGCTGTTGTTGAGTATTTGTTAAATCTTCTCAATAGTGATTTTGAAATTTGGAGAAGAAACAATCCAGAATTACATTACACTAAATTTCCTTTCTCTGTTAAGAAAATCGGCGTAACAAATCCTATGTTTGACTTCATGAAACTTAATGATATAAGCAAATCAATTATCTCAAGATATTCAGCAGAAAAAGTCTATGACGAATTGCTCTCTTGGGCAAAGAATTGGAGCCAAGATGATATCAAAGTGATTGAAAACAACAAAGATATTTTGATTCAAGCACTCTCTATTGACCGTGGTGGTGTCAGACCAAGAAAAGACATTACTTATATGAGTGAAATCTTATCATTATATAATTATGTATTACCTGGATTCAATCCAGAATTCAATATTGAACTTGGAAACATCAACAAAGATAATCTTATCAATTTCTTGACCGATTACTCAAATTCGTATACTGAAAGTATTGACAATCAAGCATGGTTTGAAAATGTTAAAGTTGTTTCACTCAAACACAATTTTGCAGACAACAAAACATATAAAGCAAACCCTGAAGCATATGCTGGAAATATATCGGATACTTCAAAATTTATTCGTATCGCAATCACCGGCAAGGAAAACAGTCCAGAATTATTCTCTATCATGAAAATATTGGGCGAAAACAAATGCAAAACTCGTATCAATAATTTAATTGAATATTTGAAAAAAATCTAGTTTAAAACTAGATTTTTTTGAAATCTTTTCTATATTTTTTCATATTATTTTGTGAGTATAAAATTTTATGATATAATA
>JAFVPU010000024.1 GCA_017505165.1 Clostridia bacterium | reverse complement strand
TGTGTAAAGATGCCAAAGCGCAAGGATAAGACGATGAAAATACTATATTTATATTATCGAATAAATATTTTTTTATGTATTATATATTGGAACAGCAAACGTAGGAGATTTTTTGACAAAGATATAGGTTACATCGGTGATTGGTTAAGCAGTTCAACATTGATATATTATGATAAAAAAAGAGGATTATACAGTGTTCGTTCTATAATGACAGATATTTGTATATGGGATGATTTTTTAGGCTCACTTGGTTTTGATAATTATATTACAGAAGAGAATAATTATGAATATATCAAAAGAACAGGTCAATTAGAAATAAATAATGATGAAGATCTTCAATTCAACTATATGTTGAATTTCATGAGATCTCAAAGTAAAATATGGAATTTAAATAAGTTAGTTTATGATATAGAAACTCAAGACCCTCATACAATGAATGAATGGAAGCAAAGCAAGAAGGTCTTACAGGAAGTGATAAAATCTTTATAACATTCATAAGAATAATTATATGGAAATAAAAGAGCGTAATCTATCGTCTGGATTCTGTACCTTTATAGAAATATGTAGGGTTTTTGAATTTCTGAAAAGCGAGGGTTATGTAACTTCTGAGTTTTTTACAGGAAGAGATGTATATGTCGTTTATAAAAATTATAATATAAATCAAACAATAACAATTTCTCTTCCCGAACCTAACGAAAAAACTTTCATGAGATGGAAATGGAAAATCGTAATCAATAAAAAAGTTTTCTTGTTTACCAAAACAATATCAATTACAGACTGTTTGGAATTTCCCGCAAATTTAAACCTAACTGAACAATTGATTGCATATTCACAATTTATACGTGAAAACTTTGTGTCAATTGTTAGGGGTGAAAAGTGGAAACAAATTGATAATTGCCAATATCAAGGATTAAGGAATAATACAGTCAAATGTAATGATATAAATGATTTATCGGAAGAAGAGAAACTGTTTTGGGAAATATATAATGTATTCAGTTTTCTTTGCATTGAAGGTTATCATAGCTCTGAATTTAATATCGGAAAGATGGTTTCGCTTACATTCGTCAATTACAGATTAAAACAAGACGTTACAGTATCAGTGAGTTCACTTTCTTGCGAATGTGATATTGTCATAGAAAAAAAGAATGCAAGATTGAAACAGTCAATATCTGTAAAGGATATAATTGATAAATATGAATGGCATAAAAACACTTGTTCGCTGATTTCCTGTTCCGACTTCATTCAACAGAATCTTATGCCGGTAATCAGAGGAGAAAAATGAAAACAAACATCTATAGAATTCTAATCATGGCGTATTCAGTTATTTTGGTTTGGGGATTCGTCAAGCAGGTTGTGTCATTCTATTACCATGATTTGGGTTATGCGGATATGGTATGGTCGTTGGTGCCTGACGATTTGGAATGTCCTCAATACGATATCCATACAAATGAAATAACAAACGGTGTAGCGGAATGGGAATACACGGATTATATCCCGGAAAGATTATACAAAGTTCATAAATGGTTCGATCGTAATTATAAAGACTGGGGAATGGATGGATACCTGATAATGAATATGATATTGTTTTTTCCGATGTTAATCTGTTATTATAAAAATAAAACAAAACCATATTTCCCTATAGTCATGTTTGTAACAGCAATGATATTTGCTAAGTTTGTA
>JAFVPU010000002.1 GCA_017505165.1 Clostridia bacterium | reverse complement strand
GTTTTTTGATTTCTTTGTCTTTAACAACAACCTTGTATGTCTCATCGAAAACAATTTTTGAATGATCTGTGTAATCCATCTTTGGCTGTCGTTCTTTCATGATTATCGTACAATTTAAGTCGCGATAATTATCAAGAATATTTACCAACTGAAGAGGAGTCAGAGTTAAAACAAGAGAAATGTAATCCAAATAAGACGTTGTAAATTTTTGTTCAATAACTAGCTTATTGACACTATAAGGTTCAAAATCATAATCTTGTCCTGTTATCGAACTTCGTCCATGAAATCTACATTCGATATCGAGAATGGCAGAAGTTGGTCTATCTACAATTCTGATACCACTTTCACGAAATACTTCTCCAACTTGATAATCTGTATTTATAACAGAGTCTATGTTTCTTTGCATAGTCTCTGAAATAGGCATTCTGTATTGCTGCATAATCACCTCATTCTGTTAAGGATGTCAATAAGCGTGAGTGGTTTCTTTCCACCTGGTTTAATGTTATCCCTATGGAGAGATACTGCTCTATACACATCCATGAGACGCATACGGGCTGCAGACATATTGTCTGTAAATACCTTAAGAACAGGACTTAATGGAATATAAGAACCGACTTCATCATAATAACCATCGAAGATACCAACAACTGTTTCTATGTCTTCAAAATGAACAAACTCAAATGGCACATTGTTTATAATGAGATCTATGATTTCTGCACTGGTTTTCATTGCAATAGATCTATTGAGATCTTCTGTTTTATATATCGGATTAGGTATAAATGTTTCTGGTTTTTCACCAGGATGAGTTTCTAGATATTCATCCCACTCTACTTCAACACCATTGACAATTGGTTTTGCTGGTTGGATTGGTTTTCTGAAATATTCAGGAACAGATGTTTCGTAATACTCAGGAACACTCAGTTCAAACCTAAGGTTGTTTATAGCATCAGAAAAAGTTCTGCAATTTTGAATATACACATTATTCATATAAATCTCCTTATGTACATAAGGTGGTTAAATTTCGAAAAAATTTGAAAATATGATCAACACTAGTAGGCTATTATGCCTACTAGTGTTGTGTGTATTAACAATTCAATTTTGATTCTGGAATATCTCCACAGCAAGAACAACAACAGTTGTCATCTAGTGACCCTCCGTTGTCTGGAATGTACTCATCACCATGATGACAATCACAGTACAAGGTTCCAGGACACAATTTCTTTTCAACTGTAAGAGGATTGCATGAATAGATACAATTCATACAGCCCGACATACAGTCTCCTGCATTGTCCTGTTCTTTGTCTTCATTGTAAATAACATCAGAACCGTTTTCAATTGCACTTATCAATTTTTGCAAAAGAAAAATAATAATTGGAATATAATAAAATTGTGCTCGTCTGCTAGAAGACAAGATTTTAGAAGCAAGATCAATCAGAATAGCAGGACGAACTTTACCTTCTTCAAAATACAGTTTAACTTGCATTGGAAGTGTTTGGGTTTCATTACTGTATACTGAAGGAATCCTGAATGGAGGATACGGATGTTTTCCATCCTTCATAACAGCAATATAACATCTGTTTGTAAGAGCATTGATCCCAACTGTTCTATAATTCACTTCTTTAAGAACTTTAAAGCAATTGGAAATCAAAACTTCGTTTGGTACTGTATCAGGTGAAAGAAGCTTATACCAGAAACTGCGTTTCCAATTTACAGGATCAGGAACCAATTGTGTTGGATACCCTGGCATCTTGTCAATAGGAATAACTTTTGTGATAAACTCTACAATGTAGGGATCATACAAGCATTCTGATTCGATGAAAGTGTTATAAATTCTCTGTTCAAAGAACTCTGTGCAATAGTAGTTCAACAAAGTATTGAGAGCAGATTTCGCATCTTCAAGGGTAGTGGACTCACCACTCGTCAAAAGCGAACCAGCATCATTCATATACCTTTCTAGATTAAAGGTATAATCGTCTTCTACACAATCATTTAATTTTTGAACTTGTGCAGGAGTTAAGAATGACATCAAAATGAATTTGATCTGATGTACTGTCGATGCCTTAATACTCATGCGTTCAGGAGCTTCGTAGATTCTGAATAAACCAAGATGAGTTTCATCAACTTGGTATATAAACATATCACCCTGATTTGGACAGAAGTTAGGATACAGGATTGCAGTACCTGTTAATTGTGAACGAGTTTCTCCTGTCTCATACGAGTACTGCATACTTTCTGTTAATTTCATTTGGAAGTTCTTTATTCTTAAAAAAGAATAATGAACATTGTCCATTGACTCACTGAAATCAGTCTGCCATGAACGTTGCATTGAATCAGAATTCAATGCATGATAAAATGTAACTGTAATATTTGATCCGTATGCACTGTATGCTGCAATAGCTTTTGCAATCTCAGATGATTCTGACATTGTTGTTTTAGCTGCAATTGTATCAGATACATAATCTCGATTATCCAAGACGTCACCAGGAGTGATGACATCAACTGTTTGTGTAATAACTTCTTGTACTTCAGATGGAGGAACAACAAGACAATCTTTGTTTTCAACCACAGTCATACCAGAAGATGTTTGCTTTCTGACAGGGACTTTCTTTTTTGAACAAGTCCCAGAACTAGAGCTCATACCCATGTTAATCTCCTTGAGAATTATCTACTTTTAGTTCCACCAATGGTATTCCCAATAAATCGTATCTACCTTCTAAGAAATCCATCATCTTAGCAGATACGACCAAATGGTACACATTCTCAGGTCCCTTACAATTAGGGAATCTAAGATTTTCACCATCAAACAAAAGTAGAGATGCTCCTACTTCTGTGTTATTAGAAAATACTTTAAGAGCATAAGGACTTTCTGAATCAAATGCTTTATCAGGATTTTCTTTAAACCAAGTAAGAACTTCTTCACTAAGTTTGTATTTATCAAAATCTTCACGAATATTTATTGTCGTGTATTTGTTATTACAACATTTACAAGTACAATTTGAACATTGACAATTTTCATTATCAAGTGTGAATAATCCAATGAAGAATGGTCTATGAAAATCTGCATTCAACGAACAATTGATAGGAACTGTCCAGTCGTCATACCAAGGATTTCTAACCGGGTGTTCCATGAGAACCTTTTGAAATTGATAAGCATTATTTAATGCTAGATAAGGATGTTGTATAAAAGGATACAGTTTACCAAACATTTCTTCTTTATCAACTGTTACAAGTTGTTCTGGTATCAATTGATTGTTGATCATGATTGGATACTTAAGATAAAGCATGTTTACCCTACCAAACTGAACAGTAACAGTAAACTGAATAGTAACTGTATCTGCTGATGTACCAAGTGTTTGAATAGGTGGTTGGTCAGCGTTATAATCAACGGCTGCTAATGAACCAAACTGTTGTTTCTTTATAACAATTTCTGCATGACGATTACGTTGTCGTTTGGATACAATCCGTTGGATCAGTCCATTAGAACCGCGTTCCAACCAATCCAGGTAAGTTCCTTTTTGTAATCCAGCTTGTGTACCAAGCATGTACAAACGATTAAGAACTTCCATCGGCATACGATAATCGTAGCTCAAGTCATTGACCATCATTAACTCACCTCTGACATACGTAGAGGCTAAACGTGTCATGACATCATAAGCTAAAACTCTATCAACAAAAATCATCGAACAATCCATTTCAACATTACAAGGAATGTATCGTTCAATCAGTTGAATATTGTGTTTCTTATCGTAAAAGACAGGTAATGTTTGTAAGGTATCTCTTCGATGTATAGCAGGATCGAGATGTTGTCCAGGAGTTGTACTATCCCATTTCAATCCGAACGGATTAGCACTATATTTAACATTACATTTAAAAGCGTTTTCATGTAAAATAGGCAATCGAACTTCACTTGATGATTTACTTGGACCATAAAAATCTGAATTCAGATACAAGTGATTTTTGAATACATCTCGTAATCCCAACTGAGAAATGATTTTACGACACACTTGATCAGCAATAACCTGATGTACATGTGTTATAACTTCAGATACTGTAGTTGAAAAAACTTGCATAATAGCTCCTTATTTATTAGCATAGGATGCTTTAGTTGTATATTTTGAAGTAGTATGTTATGACACCCGAGCGCTTTGCTCGGTAACTAACTAAAGGAAAGGTATCACTATGAGTGACACGAAAAAGACCGAACAGGAATCCACAGGAATCGTCATCAGAAAAACAAAAGAAGTCAAATCAAAGTATCCCGCTTTTGTGAAATGGATCGCTGGAATCATTGCAGCTATTCTCATGGCTGGTATTGGTTTCTTTGGTGGAATCTTTGGTCTCGATGAAGCTCAGCAGAGTAAACTCAAACAGATGATCACTAGCTCATCTGTCTACCAGGAAGCAATCTCTGATGCACCAGCTGCTCCCACTGATGAAAAAACTGAAGTCAAAAAATAAAATAAGACTTAGATGTGATAGAGCGCATGCGCTCTATCACATCTATTTATCTTATTGTCAGTAAAAGCTTGTCATGACATGCATCATCTTAGCGTAGCTGCCTGCTCTGTGAGTAGGAGGATAACGATGCCACAATGAGTCAAATGCAATTTCTCGCATCTCGGACGTCAAGCAAGGAGTCGGGCCCTCTCCAACAGACAAAGCCAATATGGTCTTTTCTTCATTAGAAAGTTTTCGTTCGAGTTTCTTCTCGATCTCCTTACACGCTCCATCAAATCTATTCCATGTGGAAAATCTCTGTTTTGTATTGGGATCAACATAGATTCCACTGAAATATCCTTTGTCTTTGTCACAGTATTTGATAAGCAATTCCCCTGCAACAGTGAGCGCTTCAATTTGTTCATCCGTCATCATTGAATTTTATTCTCCTTTAAATGAGACTGTGCTTTTTACTTTATTGTTGACCTTGTCGTTTGTTTCTGCACAAGACAATGTTTGTGATTTACCATCATCATCAGTAATGACAAATGTCATACTGTCGATCGTGTTACCAAGCACCATACAGATAACTTCAAGAAATCTCCTGAATGTGATATGTCCTGCCTTAAGTGCTTTGGTAAGATTTGATCTGTTATTGGAAGCTTGCGTCGGATGCATACCCAACTCTTTCAATGCATAAAGTTTAAACTTCTCTGCAAAGTATTCTTCCGAAATGTGGTTGTCCACAAAATACTGTCTCAACAGACGATCAAGCTGGTGATTAGTTGCATTGACTTCTTCGGGTCTGAACATCTGTTCACCAACATATTTAAGTTGCTCCAACTCATCAGGCTTTTTAGTATTAGCAAAAGTCTGTGAGAAGATGTCGCGGATGCGTGATGCATTCGGATCAGGTCTTAACACTTTTACTCTCCTTTGTTTATAAGTGTTTCGTAAGATACATCGACAACCTTCTGATGTTCCAATAATAATTGGGTCATAACCTCATTTCCTAAAGTTTTGAATTCGGGCCATTCGCAACTTCTAGACATAAGAATAGACAATATAATTGTACTGAAAATCCGAAGACTGTCCACCATGTAAGCGATGTATCCTTCGTAATCATTCTCAAACCTCTTGTCTCTAGTACAAGAATTTACGAGTCTCATAAGTTTTTCTCTGACATTGAACACATCGTGAGTGTGGTCTGCCTTATAATCAGTAAACTTAGTAAGACAACATCCGTGTATCACTCCAACATACACTCTGCTTCTATATGCTGTATGTTTAAACTTCTTTGTATCAACAAATGCCCACAGAAGCAAAGTGTAATAAAACCAATACGGAAGGACATTATGAGGATATCTCAATATGAAATTCATGTATTGGTAAATTGTGGAGTGTTTAGGTACTCTGTGAAGTGCGATATCGTTACAAAGATCATATGCTTCTTTGTCACTCATTATGTTCATATGTCGTAATCCTTCATATGCCATACGAGTTGTTATTTCAGCAATGTTCGCTGTAAGTTTACACTTCACACCATTGTGACGTTTAAGCAAGATATTAACTATCATCAAATCATAATAGTCTAATCCATACTTAGTAACATTGTTTTCATCAAGTGCTGGAATCTCAGAAGAGGGTTCCAGCACTTCTTCGTGCTCATGGGAATTAGCCAAGAATCTTGGGATGTAATTTGTATTCAACCTTGTGATTTTTTGAATGATCTCATTGTTCACAACATATCTCCTATGAGTCTTGCTGCATCAGTTTTGGCAAGTTCTTTTCTGTAAGATGTGTCAACACCTAACATCTGAAAGAGTTTATCAACATCACCGATGCTTGTTATTGTAGTATATGTTCTGGTTGCAGGATCCAAACAACTGTATTTGAGCTGTTCAGGTTCACATTCACCAAGTCCTTTGATACGTCTGACTGGATATGCTTTGTCAATGTCTTCGAAGATTTTGTTGATCTGCATATATGTAAGTGGAGTTTTCATATAACAATCTGTTTTCTTCGTTGTGACAAGAGGCTTGACCTGCTTCCAGTGTATAGGTTGAAGCTCAGGAAGGATGTATGCTCTTATCTCCTGTTCGAGACGACTAAGCGGAATGGAGATTTCTGCGCCATCATCGACCAACAACAAACTGTTCGCAATTTCATGATAAGTGCATGATTCGAGATTCAGAATCTTTCTTATCATTTCACAGTTCTTAGGAGATGGTGTGAGATAATCAACCACATGAACCAGTTGTTCCAGCACAAATGGATCGGTAACCAACTTCCTTGAGATATTGTTGATAACAGAACCAATTCGTTTGACAAGATACACAAAATCTCTGTATGAGCTGTTTTTCAGCAACACAGAGTTTCCTGATATTGTATTCAGAAGATGAAAATCAAAGAAGTTATCATACAACTGAACACGTGCATCATCAAGTGCTTTCTGATCTCTGAGATATAGAACTTTATCTTTGGTTTCATGTACATACAAAGGAGGATTAGCAATCCACACTTTTCCACTTTCAAGGATCAGTGGATTGATTTTGTATATACAACCAATCAGCAATGTCAAGATGTGATAACCATCAGGGTCCGCATCTGCCAACAGCCCAACACTTTTATAGTTGAAATTACGAAGATCTGTATCACGCGGACCAACACCAAACAACCGAATCATATCCTGATAAACAGCATTAGATCTGAGATCGTCTGATGATGCAGTTATCGCATTGATTGGTTTGCCACGAAGTTTGAGGATAGCCTGAAAATTCTCATCTCGTTTTTGTTTTGCAAAGTCTCCTGCAGAATTACCTTCTGTTATGAGAAGTTCTGTGACTTCAGGATTATTCACAGCACAAGAGATATAAGAACCGATACGAGAGATTTTGAATGCAGCGTTTTTGAGGTTTTTACCTGTTTGAAGAGTTTTGCTTGTGACTGCAAGGAACTTGTGTTCAAGATCATCAACAATCAAATCATAGAGTTGTTCCCAGGTTTCATCAGGTTCTTTGTTGAATTGACGATCAAGGGACTGACCGTATACACGTGCAAAGTCAGTATCTTTGAACCCATCTTTTGTTTGGTTGATATAAGAAGCGTTCTTATAGAACGCACAGATATACCCATGTAACGGAATATCATACTTTGTGTCAAAGAACAACTGCAACTCTTTGTCATCTTCATCGATATACTGACGAATACGTTTCTTCAAACGATCCATCATAACCGCAATATGCGATGATGTGTAATTACCGATCGGATTTGAGTTGACAGTAGCCAACAAACCAAATTGTTTTTCACAATCTTTTACCAAACCAACTTCAAGAAAGTAACCGGTGGTATCCAGATCATTTGTAGGATCGATATCCTTTCTTAATGACAACTTCCAGACGGTATTACCAGAGATGTTGTTCTGAGATTTTGAATACTCAAATGGTGTAATGTTTTCAGGAGTCTTATAAATAAGATCTCCAGTACAACTCTGCAGATACGCCCACATATCCTGGAACGACTGTTTAAACCATGCTTCTGGTAAGAGTTTATTGACTTTATAAACTTCCACTTTTGCGTTTTGTTTGAATGCACAGACATACTCAAAGTATTTAAGAGTTCTCTGAAGACCTCTCTCATCTGTCATGTATTTTGCAGACTCTTTAAGAATAGTCTGATCGACCTCGTAAATAACAGTTGTACCAACAGTTGATTCGTTTTTGTCAATAGGTTTTGTTACTTCAGATGATTTTACAATACCTTTCTCAACAATGAGTCCTGCGAAACCATCCATTCGTTTTGAAAATGCTGTAAATCGTCGAGAAAGAGCACTCACACACTTCGAACCAATACCGTAACTTCCGATACTGATCGCGTTATATGCTTGTGAACTGTATTTTCCAGAAGTATACGCTTCTGTGTAAATCTGTTTCAGCTTTTGGCATGGAATACCTCGACCGTGGTCTACAATCGCAACTTGATATCTATCGCCTTGTGCGAAGAATATTATTTTAATTGTACTGACCGTATTACTTAGGACCTCATCGAACGAATTGTCGCAGATCTCTTTCAATAGCTGACAATCCGCATCAAGGTCCGCTGCACCAATATACATCGAATACTTAGCCCGAATATGCTCAAGCTGAGTCATCTGTTTAATTGATGAATCGTCGTACTTAGGTGTACTAGCCATTTTGTTCTCCTTGTTGTTCTTCTTCAGTTAATTCTCGTTCCCATTTTAACCACCGTCCAACAACATGTCTGTCGGTGTTGTATAATTTCCCTATTTCTGTAAGAGACATACCTTGTTCTTTCATAGCAATGATTTTTGGCATCTCAGAACGATCGATTAAACAGCTAGGACTATTGAATCGGTCGTATCGCGGTCTATCAGTCGTAACAGTTATACCAGAATCATCATCCTTATATGTCAGCCCATTACACATACGTGAAATAGTGTGTCTATCTACTTCATATTCTCTGGCAATGGACGCACGCGATTCTCCTTGTTGTACACGTTGTTTAATTGATGCAACTTGTTCTGGTGTAAATTTAGAACATCCGTGTTTAAAACCATGCGGTCTTCTATCACTAGCTCTGAACGGTGTTTCAATAGCATCAACATCATCGTAGTAAGTACCATTTACTGCTGTACATACAACAGTACGAGGAACTCCAAAATCTCTTGCGATAGAATCTTGATATTCTCCTGCTTTACTTCTTCGACGAGCTTCAATCACTTGTTCTGTTGTAAGCTTAGCTTGTGGTGCATCTTCTCCTTCAAGAACTCCATGTAATCCAGTATCATGTGCATGTTGAATATTTTCTTGACAGGTAACCCATTCTAGGTTATCAGGATGATTGTTGTTTTTATTACCATCAATGTGATTTACCTGAGTTTTATTCTCTGGATCTGGATTATTGACAAATACTTCTGCCACTAATCGATGCGCTTGAAATGATATGGGTTCATTCTTATTATCAAGTGTATCAACGTGTTTATATTGACCATCTGGGGCTTTTGTCAATACACGTCCTCTGACGATTTGTCGAGTACCATCACATTTGTTAACCATGCGATCGAAGGTTCTTATGTTTCCATGACTAGAAACTTGAACCACACCCTTGAGACGTTCTTCAACCGGATCTCTCCACTCTTCAGGTTCAATAGTGAACTCACATGTCATTTCGTCTGTGTTCATACTGGTATCCCAATACATCACACCATCTTCTTTGTTTTCTTCTTCCATGTTTATCATCCTCTCTTCGAGGACATATCACATATATGAACCTCGAGTTATATTCAATTATTGGCTGTTAATCGTATGCAGAACTATCGGAATTGTAAATCCCGAGTTCTTCCATTGATGGTTTCTTAAAATGCTCAGATATCATCGTTGATAACTGTCGTTTATAAACCATAAACAATAGCTTATTGATGTAGTGTGGGATAATATTAGACAATGATAACGACAATACACAAACGCCAATTGTCATCGTTATACCCCAACCAAAATGATTCATCTTGTTTAAGATGAACATCACTATTGGCGCTGTTAGCATACCAAGTAACATCGGTATGACAATATCAACTGCTTTTCGAATGCACTTGTGATAATGTATGAGTCTGTCGAGCTTATCTTCTAATTTATCCACGATACATGCGCCTTTCCGTGTTTTAACATCCATTTGTCTGCAAAGTAACCATCGATCAATGTAGTTGGAAACATGCAAACTATAAACCATATCACAAAATTCACAAACAATGTAGAGAACATTGCAAATGTGAATACGCACCGTCTCAACTCAGAATGATCCGATACTACAATTTCATATAAAGTATTCGCTATAATAACCGATGACAGTACCCACATCATTATGAATAAACAAACACCAACAGTCATGATAATGTAATGAGTGCAAGTATTTTCATAGTTTTTCATAACAAACCTCAATCTATAGTTAAGTTATCTCCTGTAAAATCTTGTCTGAAGTCTTTATCAATAACAATAATTATCAGAAGAAACAAAAGAAACCATATCCCATTGACAATCAGACTTGCAATAATCCAAACAGGAACGATTGCAATACCTATAGTAATCAACGACAGAACAGTGTCATATTGTGTGTGCAGACACCAAGCACAATAAATTGTAATTGGCAGAAGTATTGCTGTAATAGTGATTGATACTCCTGCATAAATTCGATCAAATGTTCCGTCGTCCATGGCTAACTAATTCTCCTTTAATTAAGATGTTAATGAATAATGTAACAGACACTGTATCTGTTGTTCATCATAGTAATATATTTGTTAAAACTTCACGATGTATTTGATACTTAGATTGAATTAAAAAATAAAAAAGAAAACTTCACATCTTGGTAGATATATACAAACAATTATGAACAACACTAGTGGAGGATATCCTCCACTAGTGTTGTGATGCACTTATTTCTTTTCTTCAGGTTTTTGTTCCTGAGGTTTCTCTGGTTGTTTATTGTCAGCTGGTTTTGCGTTAGCAGGCTGTTCTTTCTTCTGTTTTGCTTCTTCTTCCTTTTTCTTAGCAGCAGCTTCTTTAGCTGCAACAGCTTTTGGATAAGCAATCTTGTAGGTTACTTTAGAAGCAGCAGTTATACCCTGTAAACCTTTTGACATCACACTGATAGTCTGTTTCAACATATCAACAGATTTACTTGCTTCTTTGGTCATCTTGATTTTGCGATTACGTTTTCCTTTAATGGTACCGCCAAGATCAGTAACTTTCTTTTCCATTTCAGTTATATAAGGTTTAACAGTACGATAGACTTTCAAAGCATTTGCATTGAGTTCTTTAATCTGAGAACCTTTGACAGTTTGTGTTTTAGCTTCGCACATAGCTTTAGCTTTTTCAAGAGCATCCGTCCACTGTGTAAATGGAGTAGAAACAGATGTACCTCCATCAGTAACAGAAATATTAACATCAATAGCTTTACCAATGATGGTCTGAACTGTTTTTATGCAATGGTCTTTAAGAGCTTTCAGTTCACCAGACTTATCAACAACTTGCCCATTTGAAAAAACTAATTCAGGAAGATTAATATCGTGATTTGAAGATGCATCGAGATTAACGTTTTCTTTGATAGTATTACTATCGACAATCTTATCTGTGATATTGAGCCATTCTCCAATACGACGGAAAATGCCCATAATCCATTCCCATACTTTTTCAATAGCACCCATTAAACCACCTTTAGATTCACCAGAATCAGATGAGCTTGTATCAGAAGCAGCTTCTTCAGCTTCCATTGATACACCAAGGTACTCCTTAATATCTCCAATAAGAGCTTCAAGAGCAGGTGATGAACCATATTCATCATAATGATTTTGGATAAGAATCATATTCTCCAAAGCAGAACACATACGATCAAGAATACGAACATCTTCATCAATCTGTTCCATAAGTCTTACAGAATCTTGAGTGATCTGTAGCTCTTCTTCTGCTGTGAGCTCAACAAACCTGACAGGGGG
>JAFVPU010000230.1 GCA_017505165.1 Clostridia bacterium | reverse complement strand
CCTGGGTTGTTACTCATAATATATCATCTCCTATTATTTATGAATTTCATATATATATTGTTTTAGTGAGTGATGGATCTTAGTATCCTATCACTCACCGACTTTACAAGGAGGTGATTTGTTTTTATGTTGACACTTGTTGTACTTGCAATGAGATTGTTGTATGAATCACTCTGACGAAATTCGTTCCTTGTAATGAATTTCTAATATGGGAAATGGCAAAGTCCCATATTATACATAATCACAATTTTGTAAGTCGACAAACCATGGTTATATACCATGGGGTTCATACGTAAAAACATCAAAACTTTTTTGTTTATTTAGGAGGCGTTAGAAATGTTATTTGATGTATTCTTATTTGCCGTCGGAGTCATAATCGGCTTCGAAATCAAGAAGTGGCTCGTGGATAACAAGCCGGAAAACATCATCAGGGACATCGAGAATGACACAGATGAAAGGACAGAGATAATCCGTTTCGAAAAAGACGTAAAGGAACTGAGAAAAATAATAGGAGGAAACTTGAAATGAGCAAAGCACACAAATACTGGAGAGATATGGTCAACATGTATGGAACGGTTGTATCCAATCTGGAGAATAACAGAAACACGGCATATCTTGAGTACACACATTTGAAATTATCAACAGCAACGACAGATCTTGATCGTGTTGAAGCTGCGAAAACACTTCATGACATTGAATGTGAACTCGCACGTGTATCAAAGCGTTTTAACGTTATAAGCAGTTTGGTATTTGATACGTTACATTGTGTTGAAGGTTTATTCAAACGCCTGAAATACGATGTTGAATTTGATTCTATTGATTATGATATATCAACTGTCATAATCAGAAGTTGTATAAGAACAACGAAAATCGAATTTAAAGAATACAGTAGATTGAATGATGTGTTGACAGTGGCTATTTCAACAAGCAAGGATGGTGGTCTTAGTTATACAATACCGTCATCGGTCTGTGTGAGTATTGGTCCCGACTCACGCGAAGCAAGATATGACACAAAAACATTCATAGTCGAAGTGTTAAAACGTGCTTCAACTGGATCAACCACGGTACTTCGTTCGAACAATATTAATATCAACAAAGAATTCATCAAAGAACTGTTGGATTCATAATGCATAAGGGAGTCCCATTCGGGACTCCCTCTATTATTTTATTCGATTAACGTCGATACATTTATTCTCCCATTTCTTGTAGGCATCAAAATAAATACAGTTTTTGTTTGCATCATATGTAATCTCGTAGTATGAACCATCAGGAAGTGTTGTACTCAACAAAGCCTTCTGATTACCGAGGATAAATGAAGACCAAACAACATAAACATCATCTATTGTAAAGTCAACATTGTCCGTTTTATCGAGATGATCTTTAGTATAATCAAAAACTATTTGTTTTGCCTTAGCGATAAAAGCGTCACTGGTTAACATAATATTCAACCTCCTATATGTATATAATTAATATGAATAAATGAGGACACCGTATACAGAAAGGAGGTTATTCACCATGAATGAAATTGGTGAAATCGTTGTTATTCCCGTTCCGGCGGGAGAAACAATAATTTGCGAATAATCGCAGATTACTTAAAATCATAAGATAAACAATTCGGTTATTCATTGAAACTGAGCAGAAACATTGGATGGATTCCATCTGCTTGGTGATCCTCATTTATTTACAATAGATGTCAGTACGACATTGGGTTTTATTGAAAGGAGTTTTTAAAATGATCAATTCTACAACAGTGGAACAGGTAACAAGTTATACACCTGTCTCGATTGAATTGGAGAAAAAACTAGACATCCTGCAAAAGCACGGTCATCACATTATTAATGTTATTGAAACAAAGGTGAATAAGATGCCTGGTTGTAGCGATCAGGGCTTTATAATTTTATATGCTGATGGAGATAGTTCATCATCTGTTGATTGTGGACGAGTACTTCAGCAGGTTATGTTGTTAAGAAAGTCCGTGAAAGCAGATATGAAAAAATTCGATTCTCATTCCGATGCATATAAAACGCTCAATTATATATCGGATAAATTGAAGGGCATTATAAACATGGGAGGTATGTCATGAGAAAGACAGGTGCAGTTGCTCAAAGAAGATTAAAGCGTCTGAAGAAAGAAATAAAGACTATGATAACCGAAATGAGAATGACTCGCGGTTGTTCAAAAATAAATTCAAAACGTAGTGCGTCACATGTTGTGAATACCGCTTGTTATTCGAACATCAAAACGATCACAACATGGGCTACTGTATCGGTACTGCATTCCAGAAAAAAGCAGAAAGCCATGCTTCTGAAAGAGGAGATACTGGGTGGTGAAGCTATTGAATACCGTCATTCAGCATTTCTTAATTGGTAGAAAGAGGTGATCATATGAAAAAATTTATAGGAACGGCAATGTTCGTATTTTCAACAATGATGGTGATCGCAACAACGATTTCATCATTTGTGCTCGGAGGTAAAACAATCATCACACTTATTGGTGGTGTGTTTGATGTACGTCTCATCATGGCGTTCATCATATCATCGGTGTTGATGAGCATATTCTTTGCAGTAACACGTATCTTCGGAGATATGTGTGGTGTTGAGGTTGGACTTACAGACAGTGAGCACCCTCATGTAGATGATAACCCCGATGAATGATGAGGTGATAGAATGAACATTGAAACAAATGATAACCGTCGAATACAGGAATGGTTCCATATGTCAACAAACGATCCCAAAGAATCGATAAGATTGCTTGTAAGATTTATTGCTAACAAGATGAAGACATGTCGAAAACTCATATTCCAATCTGATTTTGGTTTCGGTGGATATGATGTTCCATTTGCATTGATGATTGAACGGTATCCGTATGTTGAAAATACTACAGAATTCTCGGTTCGAATTATTGATGCAGATTGGCAATTCTTCCGTGATTGGGTTTACACAAATCTTACAGATCCTCATCCGGACCGTATTGAGTTATGTTCGTGGATTACATCCGATGAATACTGTGGGGAGATATTTGATCCAAAAGACCAAACAACCGATCCATACGAATATTTCGATCAGATGTTTGAACATTACGGTTCTGCCACACCATATTTGTATTCGGGAATAGATTTGTGTGATGAAATCGAAAAGGGATTGCTTCGCGAATACTGTGTTGACCAGTGTTCTTCGGGTGTTGATGAAGATAATGATAGATGTGTGACTATTGGTGGTTTCATAGTCTGTAAAGAAATGCTCAAAGAATAATTTATATCAGTGGGATCCGCCCCATTACGAGGGCGGATAATCTATTATTTTGAATTTCTACATATATATTATTAATATGAATAGAAGAAGAGATGATATCAATTCTACTATTCAAACACATATATATCACCTAAAGAATAAAACCAAATCGATGGTGAAAAAGTAACCCACCGTGCATTGGTTACTGGATATTGATAGCGTTCACAATGGTTGAATTTTAGAGGACAATATACCGACCAGGTTTTACGAGACCATATGTGCAACAGCTGAGCCAGATATCGATATCTATAGGGATCAGAGGCGACCTAAGATGGCTTTAATGAGGATCCTCTGATTAATGAACACCCATGAAAAAGGCTATATGGGTGATATCTCGCGGCAGGCTGCAAGCTACTGGCGGCAACAGTTCTGGACATTAATACGTCCAGCCGAGATTAGGAGTATGCTCCGGAAAAGAAGATATGTTCAAACATATCTTCTTTTTTTCTTATTTAAATAACTTAAACAAAATTAACACAAAAACATATGAGGTCCCACATGGGACCTCATAAAACTTAATTTTATTTTTATTTTTTCTTAGTGAAATAATATTTTGGTTTTTCTTCTTTGAAAATGATGTATCTCAACCAGTCATCAAGCAGTATTGCTATACCACTCAAGAAGATCCAGTATATCGAATTCTTCAAACATATTTGTCCCATGAGATTAAACGGTCTATCCGAGTAATCCCAGACATTCCATCCCAAACCGATATTCACAATAAGACCAGTTATGAATTCCAATATGGTGATTATTCCAGCACCAATCAAACATTGATACTGGAATAACATTTCCCATTTATAGAATTCATTTATAATACCGACGAGTACAAAGCATATTCCACCGAGTATAAACATTGACCAGTGTGACCAACCTCTTGCGAATACCTCGATGAAGTAGTATATGATACCACCTATCATGAATAGTAAGCAAAACTTACTCAGCTTCTCCATCAGTTGGCGTATCTTCGTTTTCATATGGCTCACCACTTTCTACATCTGTAGGAGGTTCCTCATCAACGGGTTCGTCGATGGGGAAATCATCGGACGGTTCATATGGTTCGATTATAAGTTCATCTTCACGCACAAATGGTTGTGTTGAAGGTTTCCAAGGTTCGTTTATTATACCCATTGGCACTTTTATTGTATCATCAGTGTCCTTATTCATACTTTTCATTACGGTATCAATCATGTCCTGATCAACCTTAGGAATAAGTGATTCATAATCAAATGTATCTTCAATTTCATCCATAGGAAACTCAATACCTGATGTGAGAGCTTTGAATTGTGCATCATGGACGTCATCAAGTTTCATACCATATTTGACATTAATGATATCGTCAACATTCGTCATCTTCTTTATCATTGCTTTAAGCTGATTATGATAAGTTGTATGGTATGTTATCAGACCAATACCACGATTTGCTATATTTAGAATCTCATCATTTGAGTAGACTCTACACTCTTTACCATCTGCATGATATAATATCGGTGTATTTGGTGAGAATCTAGCTACAGATTCAAGTTTCATCAGATTGATTTGATCTGTGGTATTGAGTGAATAATGTTCATCACCATAATCAATACCTGCGTTGATTAATGCACCACAGGTATCTGACATAGCTTGAAGCTTCATAGCTCTTATTTGTTCAATATACTTATTTCGTGTATTTTCTTCTTCGTTTGATTTGACGAATTGACCGTCAATATATTTGTAATTGAGGATGTCTTTTAAGACATCCTCAGGGATTGAATCGATTTCATAACCGTTCTTTTTAGGTTTGACACCCACAATTATGACTTCGACTATTTTATGATCATCATTGGTTCTTATAAACATTATTTGATCACCTCATTATACTAAATGGAGACCGATGACACGTCTGATAGTGTTATTAACCGTAACAGATGCTGCCGTTACGCTACTTGTTGAACCAGTCATTCGCGATTTAGATACAGTACTTGATAATTCCATTCCATTAACATATATACTCACAGTACCATATACCGCTGTTGAGTTACCACCAGGATTTGGCGTCGTTGCATATGTGAAAGCTGCGTTAACTATCTCGTCTTTAGGAATAACCCAGAAAGCACCAAGATACGTCTCAACATACAGAGCATCATAATTCATAGGATCATCATTAAGATCAACAGATGTATCAGTACCATTATTATCTGTTATAGAGCCATCAGCATTGATTGTGAATCCCTCATATAATACCTTACCAAGTGAAATATTATTATCACCTGCAAATGTTACACCATTGATTTTTGGTTGATTTTTGAGTGTTGTTGCACTTGTAGCATTACCGTAGAATCCACCGATATCATTATCGGTAACTCTGAAGCCTGTACTACAGATTGTGGCATATGGTACGTTTGGTGTACCAACATTTCCTGATGTGGTATTAGTTTCAATCCATGCGAGACCGGTCAAGTTAATTCCAAAGTTACCGGTCTCTATATTAATTTCTCTCTGTCCCTCCCCATCCTTGAAGTTATTGTCGGGATTGGTGTTCTTGGATCCGATGGCCAGTGGTAATCTGAGTCCAGTATTATTGGTTGTCTGTGTTTCAGGATTATATCTCACATCAAGATCAGCTTGTTTTACCATATTAGCAGTTGATGTTAACGCAATTGTACCTGATGCGTTTGGTAAAGCATAGTCACGTCTAGCAGTTAAGCCTGGTGCTGTAATGTATCCTGCATAAGTGGTATCGCTGTACATGAGTATACCACCCTTTTGGTTATCAGCAGTTCCTGTCGCTTTATTATTGCCGAGATAAATATATCCGAGACCCGGATCAGTAGCACCAGCAACACCATTTGCAACGGCACATCTGATACCTGCGTTATTTAACAGAGATTTACTACCAGCTGTGTTACCAGTATGGAATGCAATTCCATATGAAGTCGATGTCGTGGGTGCTGCCATTGCACTAGTAACCTTTGAAGCTGTACCACTGAATGTGGTTGCCACCATAGTGTTGTTGGATAATGTCACTTCCTTGTTACTATATCCAGAAGGAATAGATCCAGCAACTACATCGATTAACTGCCAACCAATTGAACTGTCGATATTTGTAGTTACTTTTGTTGCAGCAGCTGCGGGATTATATACTTCGAGATATGCGTAGTTACCAGAATAAGTTGTGTGGTAAACTATTCTAACCTTCGATATAGCAGAATTACCATATTGAGAAGCTGTGAGTACTGTGATAGCTGTTGAGTTAGCATTACCGTACGATGATTGAGCTGTAAATGTCGCAGTGGTATGTCTACCTGACACAGTACCTTCGATAGTGAATATACCATGACAACGGTTAATACCTTCCCATGAAGAAGCGATTCTGTACCATCCAGCTGTTGCAGGTAGTGTTACTGTCTTCTTCTTTAATGGTTGATATGCTGCTTCTATCTTAGGTTCGATATATGTCCATAATGTGGAAGCAGGTTTAGCATATAACGCACCATTAGATGTTGACGGTGTTGCATAATAGAATGCTAATTTAGTAGTGTCAGCAATCGCTGTTTCAGAAACAACAGGATCACCGATTAAGTTGAATGCTGCCGCATTAGCGGTCGTACCACCGGTACCACCCTTTGTGATAGGCACGGTCGGTAGTCTATCGGAAGATAATGTACCAGATGTAATATTGGACGCATTGAGATTTGTTAAACCTGAACCATTACCTGATATAGCACCAGATGTTGATATTTTGAATGCCTGCCACCAATCTGTAGTAGTACTATTCGCAGCATCCCAGTCGCACTTGAGAACAAATGCTCCAGATTCGTTCATTACTCTCCAACTCGAACCGTTTCGTTTCAATACGATTGTTGGTGGAGTTGAACCTCCTGAATTGAGTGTGAGTGTAGGTGTAGCCTTTGAAATGACCGTATCAGCATAACCAGTAATCTGGTCTTCAGCAACCTTAAGCCAAGGATTACTATATGTTTTACCCATATAAAGATAGCCTGCTTCAGTCGCATTTGCTACACCATATGCACCGATAGCACCAATTTGTGTAGCACCATCTGATGTGTAGTAGTTTACACCACAAGCCCATGTTGTTGATGAGTCAGCACGAATACTCATACCGTTGCCACCGTAACCAGATCTTCTGGTTCCGCCGGGGTTGGTCACATATATTGTATTTGTTGATGGATTGAATACTAATGATGAATCATAACCCAACGTTCCATCGACTGTAGAATCGTTGAAGAATATTGTCTGTTCGGAGTTAGCTGAGTTGGATGTTGTAGCCATAGGACCTTCATCAATAGTGTGTGCTGATTCAGAGAATCCTGTAGGTGTACCATATGTTGCAGAACCAGCTGTTGTATCTTCGGAAAGTTCCCATACGATATTAGCCTGTGTTCTTGAACCTTCGTTGATGATACTTGTTATATACGTTCTCCACTGATTTGTCAACTTACACCAAAGCTCATACTTAACGCTTGTATTAGCAGTTTCAGTATAAGTAACAACGAATGTTGATGGATCTATACGTGTCTTGGATATCCATCTCGCTGTAGCAGATAAGTTGGTTCCAGCAGTAGATCCAGTAGCTACCTTAACATGAAGGATACCGACATCACCTGCAGACATACCATTCGCAATAGCAAATGTTCCGAATGCGTGTGAAGAAGCACCTTCGAGTGTCATAGATGCAATCTTGAACCAAGGTGTCGATGTAGGCGTTGAAGATGACTGGTTCATTACGTTTTGACGGAGATGACCCTTATAGTTGAGATAGTTTCCTGAATTAAGTAACGTTCCACCAACATCAGGAAGCCAATGTGTGACAGCTGAGTTAGTAGATGTCTGCTTAATAGAACCATACGATGTTCCAATAGAGAATATATCAAGTCTACCATACTTATTAGCAGCTGTACCTGAAGCAGTTGGGTTACCGAGTTTCAATATACCATATCCATCAGCAGAAGTTGTACCTTCAAGTGATTGATATTGTAATCCGTTGTTGATGGATACTCCACCAGTTGTTGCACCGGTAACAAATGTTGGGTAATATGATTTCGCAGATGTCGGATTTGTTGTTGTTGATGTAACCTTTGTGTCAGTATTGTTGTCACTTGGTAGTGTAACCGTTATACTTGAAGCAGATGTTACACGACCCTTGTTGTCGATTGTGATTTTGGGAATACTGATAGTACCTCCATGAGTAGCTGTTTTAGCAGCAGACTCACCGTAGGTTCCTGCAGTTGCACCGGATGTCGGAAGATCTGCAGCAACTAGTTTTCTGAATGAAGCAGTACCGTCAGATCCATTTGGTGCAGCCAATACAGTATTAGCTGTTCTTGATGTACTTGTACTATAGTAATTACTATGGGTATGATTACCCAGAGCAACAGTTGTTGAAGATGTACCTGTGGGGATTCTTGCAAATGGTACTGTTCCAGAAGACAGGTTAGATGCATTCAACGATGTCAACCCAGCACCGGATCCATTGAATTTTGTAGCAAATAGTTCACCAGTAGATGCCTTGGCATATAGCGAATTATTAACATATACCTGATTTGTCACGGGATCTTCACCGACAAGCTGTGATGAATCTGCATTATTAGAATAACCGAGGACCAGAGGTCTGTAGTTAGCAGCACTAGTGGAAACTTGTTTAACGTTTACATCAGTATTGTTATCATCACCCCAAACTGCCGTACCTGCAGCGGACCAACGAAGAATCTGTCCAGATGAACCACCAGAAGGAATATGTTTATTTCCTGCAGTAGTAGGATGTGTATATGAATATTCTGTCGCCCAAGTAGCAGTACCATCAGAACTCCATTTAAGTATCTGACCTGATGATCCGCCGGAAGGAATATGTTTGTTTCCGGCTGTTACCGGGTGGGTGTATACTGTGTTTGTATCAACACCAGCATTAATAACCCAGTTTGTTCCATCATAAACGAACTGATATACACCACCAGCCTTAATATAGGATGATGCAGATATAGCAGCTCCATTATGGAATATAGGTTTAGCACCAGTACTATTCACATTGAGAGTAGCTGATGTTGCTGTATTAGCATTTGTGAACTTGACGTATACTGTTGCACCTGTTGCAAGAGTGAATGTTCCTGTATTTATGGTTGCAACTTTTGCCACTGTTGCAGCTGCGGTTGAGCATGTTGCATAATGATTTATGCTCGCCGAGCCGTCGAAGCTGAAACCGTCAATCTTAACAGCTGTTTTTAATTTTGTAGCTGTACCAGCGTTACCACTGACAGATGTCTGTAATGGGTGAACATGGTCACTGCGTGATACTGTTGTAGCAGTACCAACAGCAGCTGTTCCATTAGCCTTCGGAACCGATGTTGAGAATTCGACGTGTTCACCATGACTGCTGGCCGCAGCACCGATATTCGCGGGTGTTATACCAAGATTTGTTCTCGCAGTTGCAGCATCTGTAGCACCTGTACCTCCCTTTGTGATAGGCACGACAGGTAATGCTGTCGAAGGAACATCTGTGAGACCCGCACCAGATCCATTGAATTTAATTGCATATAATTCACCAGTGGATGCCTTGGCATATATTTTGTTTGTTACATAAACCTGTCCTGTTACTGATGACCCGTCATCTTTTATTAATTCATCAGGGTCTGATGAATTAGTATAACCAAAAACAAGTGGTCTGTAATTAGAAGCATTTGTTGTATGCTGTTTAACATTGATATCTGTAAATACTGCATCAGAAGGAACTGACTTTCCGAGCGTATATGTTGTCTTAACAGGTACACCACTCGCATTGAAGTATACTGGGTTAGTAGCAGATCCTATCGCTGACGTATTGGAGAGCTTTGATGCAGTTGTCGCAGTCTTTGCATTACCGTCGAGAGCACCAATGAATGTGGGAGCTGTAACAGTGTTCTCGAATCTCGCTTTATTGTCGGTTGAGAAACTGAATACGTCTTCCCAATCAATAGCCACCTTATTTTCATGATCCCAGTTATTCTGTATCTTGAAAACACCATTTGATGTATCCATAATTCTCCAACTGGAACCATCACGTTTTAAAACGATAGAAGCTTCGGTTGAACCACCTGAATTAATTGTTAACACAGGTGTGGTTTTTGAAATGACGAAGTCCGAATACATGCTACTGAGAGATTTAGCTACCTTAAGCCAAGGATTACTATATGTTTTACCCATATAAAGGTATCCTGATTCATCAAACTCAGCGCTGGTCATATCAGCTGTACCGTATGCACCTAGAGCAGCCAACTGTGTTGAACCATCAGCTGTATAATAGTTTATACCGTTCGCCCATGTTGTGTTAGAATCAGTGTTTATTGCAACACCCTGTCCAGAGTATTTAGTCGTACGAGTACCACCGGGATTGGTAATAAGGATAGTATTCTTTGAAGGATTGTATGTGAACTTTGGATCATAACCAAGAGTACCATCAACAGTAGAATCATTAAAGAAAACATACTGCTCAGAATCAGCAGTATTCTCAGTCATCTTAGCTGGTGAATCGTTTGAGATATAGCTGGATTCAACTACACCTGTAGGTGTTCCGTATGTAGCAACACCAGCAGTTTTGTCTTCCTCGAGATCCCAACGGATATCAGCAGTGGTTCTTGATCCTTCGTTAATAACACTGAAGATGTATGTTCTCCATTGTCTATCAAGTTTGCACCAGAGTTCGTATTTGACACTTGTATCGGCTGTTTCCGTATAAGTGAGAACGAAATCACCGAGTTCAATACCTGTTGGATTTAACCATTTAGCTGTTGCTGACATGTTTGTACCAACAGTGGTTCCTGTTGCTACCTTAACATGCAGAATACCCACCTGGGTTCCTACCATACCCGATGACACAGCCAACGTCAAGAATATGTGTGCTGATGTAGTTGTGAGTGTTGCTGACGCCACTTTGAACCAAGGTGTTTCTGTTGGTGTTGAGGATGGCTGATTCATAACGGTTTGTCTTAATGGAGCGACCCATGTACCGTCACCACGAAGGAATGTATCCTGTTTACCCTTTGCAGGTGCTGGCACAAGGCCTTTGGTGCCAGCCGCCGATGCAGTAGCACCCGTCATAGCCGTCGCAGGAATAGTTATCGTTCTACTATTCATTGCTGTAATGTGACCAGTTGCATCCGAAACGGGTTGAGTAACCGTGAACGTTCCTCCGAAAGCCGGAGTCTGATTAGCTGTAGGCACACCTGTTTTTGCAGTATAAGTTGGATGTGTATAAACAGTGTCTTGTGTTGGTGGTGTGTATCCTAATGCAGTTGTAACGTTAGCTTTAGTCAACTCTCCACGAATTGTAGCAGATGATTTGTTTTCAACATTACCAAGACCTACATCAGATTTAGTAACGCTACTCCAAGTGGCAGTACCAGCTGCAGACCATTTCAAGAACTGTCCAGAAGATCCACCTGCTGGGATATGCTTATTACCTGCCGATGTCGGATGAGTATAATCAGATACAATAACAAATGACGAGCCACTCCAACGATACACTTTAGCAGTTGAAAGGTCCAAATAGATTTTACCTGATTCTCCAGTAATTTGTGTTGTATGTGATGATTCTTTATAGAACTTACCACTTGAAAGATATCCTTCAATTACATCATCAACATATGAAGGAAGTTGTGATGAAGGAACCTTACCACTACTATCGAGTTCAGCCAAACCACTAGCAACACCCTTAAGGCTCGCATTTAGTTTTGAATCAAGAGTTGTCTGAAGATTAGTAATATTACTGATAGAATGAGTATGACTCTTCGGTGCATAAACTGTATCTGCTTTACCCTTGATATATGTCCACACAGAAGATGCTTTCTTAGCATATAACGCACCATTAGATGTTGACGGTGTCGCATAGTAAAATGCGAATTTAATATCATCAGATAAAGCGGTTTCAGAAACAACAGGATCACCGATTAAGTTGAATGCTGCCGCATTAGGAGTAGTACCACCAGTACCACCTTGTGCAACTGTTAGAGTTGGATTACTACCACCAGTGACATGTCCATTAGCATCAACAGTGACACTACGGTATGTTCCAGCAGTTACACCGCTTGTAGGGTGAGTATAAGAGTATTCAGATGCCCACTTTGCGGTACCTGATGAACTCCATTTAAGTATCTGACCGCTAGCACCACCAGAAGGAATATGTTTGTTTCCAGCTGTTGTTGGGTGAGTATATACTGTATCTGTGAACTTAGCGTCTGCGGGAACATTTGCACCAACTGTAAAGCCGGATACAGTATCAGCATCACCAGTCCATACTACATCATTGAAGCTTGTATACCATTTGGAGAGCTTTCCAAACATTGTGGAAATATTCTCACCAGTAATAATATTCGCTCGTGTAGTCGCTGCAGTAAATGCTACTTTGACTTTTACGTTATCAAATGTTTTTGTCGACAATTTTGCTCACTCCTTTGAGTTTATTTTATAAAATTATGTGGGCTATTTTAGCCCACATAATCTCTATAGTTATTTATTAGCCAGCTACACAATTGAGAACAAGTGTATCTTCCTCAACAACGGGCTTGGAATTCCATTTGCCGTTGCTAGCAAGGAATGATGTATCAGAAGCTGTACCAGACATAGGTACGAGACCGTTAGCTGCTGTTGTGAATACATTGTAAGTTGTATCATTAGCAGCAATAGTAATAACATTACCTGTTGCAGATACAGTTACGTTTGTACCACCCTTAATCTCGAATGTATCTTCCTTAGCAGCTGCAGAAACAGTTGTTTCACCAACAGTAATCTTGCTCCAAGCATTCTGGTTAACCTCTGCACCAGCAGCGATACCTTCAAGCTTTGTATAATGAGCAGCAGACATAAGACCTGCAGCAGAAGCAGTAGCATTACTGTATGTCTTAGATGAAATTGTGAATGTTGAACTGTCAGCAGCAGGTGTAATTGTAATACCTGTACCAGCCTTGAGCTGACCAAGAATATCAGCAGCAGACTTATTTTCAACCTTACCGAGACCAATCTGATCCTTTGTTACACCGTGAGGATTCTCCTTATCAGCAATATGCTCAGAGAGATCTGTTGAAAGCTGTGTAACAGTAGACTTGTCAGCCTTATTACCGATTGCAGCATTAAGTGCATCTGTAACATCCTGGTGGTCTTCAATAGCCTTGGAGATTTCACCAATTGTATCGAGTGTCTCAGAAGCACCTTCACCTACGAGAGCATCAATCTTCTCATCTGTGTAATCCTTAGCATCTGCAAGAGCCTGAGCAGCTGAACCAGCAGCGTCAGCACCAACAGCAGCAGCATCAAGAGTAATGTCAGCTGTGAGAGCCTTACCATTGACTGTTCTTGATGTAGGAACCTTAGCATCAAGAGCAGACTGGAGACCATCAACGTTAGAAATTGTGTGGTTATGTGAATCATCATTAACTGTGATAACACCGTCAGCAATTGTTACGTCTCCACCAGTCTTAACAAGACCAAGTGCTGCACCAGCAGCAGAATACTCTGGAACTTCAGGAGCAGCCCACTCACCAGCACCATTAAGGAACAGACCTGCCTGAGCAGCTGTAGGCTTAGGAACAAGACCATTAGCTGTTGTTGAGAATACACCATATGTTGTATCTGTAAACTTAGCGTTTGCAGGAACATTAGCTTCAACTGTCTTACCATTGACTGTAGCTGCATCACCAGTCCATACTACCTCATGGAAATCATCATACCATTTCGCAATCTTACCAAGTGAATCAGCGATATTACCTGAAGCAATATTGGTAAGATGGTCTGAGGCCTTAGTAAAGGTAACATTCAACTTGACGTTCTGGAATGTTTTAGTTGCCATAAATAATCATCCTTTCGATTATGAAATTAAATAGATATTAGAGCTGACATTCAAGTGTCAGTTCATCTGTGGACTTGATGTAATCTCCCTCGATAGTAGCAACTCTTGCTTCGAGGTCTGTAATCACACCGTCCTCACCTGTGAGAGCAGCAAGATCTTCCTCAACCTGGTCGAGTCTCTCATTAACCTGCTGGATCAGACCATCAACATATGATGTCTTAGCGTAGTCTGTGAGATCTACGGATGCGTTTGCACGACCAATGAATTCCCAAACGGAATCAGCAGTCCATACATACTCAGAGTAGCTGTCAGCCTGACCATCTGTGAGAGTACCTACAAACCAAAGATCACCGATCTCATTTCCTTCTGCAGGAAGCTCTTCAACTGTTGCCTTAACACCCTTGATGTGCATAACATTACCAAGAGCCTGTACAGCAGATTCAACAGCACCGTTGATAGCTTCATCAGCTTCTTCGATTGTGTAGTAATCAGAGATACTGAATGAACCATCAACAACATAAGGGAGTTCAGCAAAGGTCTTAGAACCATTACCGATCTTAATCTGGATCTTGCCATCATCTGTGAATTCTACACAGAGAAGACCCTTATCAATGACTGTTGTTACTGCAGCCCACTCAGTAGTGGTCTTACAGACGTTAAGGACTTTAACGCTCATTGTTTTAGTTGTTGCCATAAAGATCAACCTCTTTCTTTATTATTTCCATGGATTAATTAGTGGAAGTCTCATTCAACACACCTTGAATTGTGTCGATATCTATTATGATACTCACATATTCAGATGCCGCATCATTCCAGAAGTATATGAGTCTATCTTCCTTATCGACATATAGAATACCCTCGGATCCAGTTTCAGGAAGGTCTTCGAATTTATTAAATACGACTTGACCAGATGTCACCAGAGTCTGGAGCAATTGCTTATCTTCATCAGTGTAATCGTTTGAAGACAGACCCTTACCTGCTTCTTTATCCACTTTATTATTTTCCAGGTTATCAATTTGTCCTTTAATTTCTTCGATCACCGTTGAATCAACTGAAGAGAGGTCTTCGATCTTCTGCTCCATACTATCAACCCTGAGAGACAGTTCTTCAATTGTTCTCTGAAGGTCACGGATGTAAGCATTTCTAGGATCAGTGAGAGCACTCCAAATACTATATGTATTTCCAGTGATACCTAGTGCTGGTAGAAATGAAGTGAATTGTAACTTTAGTCTTGTTGAGACATTACCCTGGAACGTAAATGATTTATTAATATCACATACCGCAAAGATGATATATCCATCAGCTGTAGTTCTATTAATGTTCTCATGTTGTAGAATGATTTTAGAGTTATTGTCTGCAAATGAATACAGATCAGTTACACCATTCTTGGAGTGATTAAGTGTGTCAACCACATCCATCAATGCTTCGATTCTGTCAAGGTTAATAGTATACATTCCTCTATAGTCCATATGAGGAATATTCACAACCATCAAGCCTTTACATGAGAAAGCAAACTTATCACGGATATCAGTACAGTGCATCTTCATATCAGGTGTAGATAACTTGATTACTGATTGTGATACAGCCATTCCTTCAGGATCGTAAATCGTATAATATAACTTAAATGTTATATCGGATTTGAGAATGGGAAGGAGACCATCAAGTTCTTCATAATGATTAATTATGTTCTGCTCGATATAATTCATGATAGCCATATTAGTCAATAATGAATCTGTCATATCAAATGTTGCAGATAAATTAATACATGAACTATCTGATCTCTTAACAACTCTCGTATTGATGTTTTCTGAATAACTCATGAATGGTCCATACTGGATGTGTGAACTGTCAAACAGATATGAAGCATTACCATTCAGACCAAAAGCATTACCGAATAATGGACCAGATGTTGGGAAATCAGGTATCGGATGAGGTGGATGATGAGGAGGGTGAGGTGGGGTGTGAGGATGATGTGGATGGTATCCTCCAGGATGACATGATGGTGGAGGAGGGGGTGGCATATATGGTGGTGGAGGAGGTGGTTGTGGAGGACAACAGTTGTCTCTATCATTTTTCACATAGGGGTAGTATCCGTCACAATCACAACCATTCACATTACCTTGGTAAGCACCACAGTTATCATATCTCATATTACCACAATAAGATTGATGTGCCATGTTTTAGATCATTCCTTTCTATTTGATTTTTAGGGTTTGTTTGATAATGTATATTATGATTGGAGTCCATAGATAAACTTCTTCTGACAAGACATTATCAAACAACTGATCTCCAGTATAAAGAGATAGCTTATGTATGTCAGTTAAATAACCGTGTATAAAGTCATGGATGATTGACACGTAATCGTATCGTTTCAGTTTGTAATGCCTGATGCAATCACATCTACATTGACAACATCTACAATCACATTCATTACATGTTCGAGGGTCACAACAGCTATCCAATATCTCATAAACTTCCATAGGAAAGAACATATCACATGATGGGGAAGCACACCATGGATCATTTGGAATCATCACGTCGATATCATCACCATACGCAGCGAACGTAGAATCAACATAGTTTGTTCCTTTCATAGTATGGTACTTGAACGTATCAAGATATCTGATCGGTGCGTCACGTTCAATCCACTTATATGGTGACTTCTGATATAGATCATCTATACGGGGATCATGTACTTTGTCGCGATTCAATATGATATTTCCATTGGATCTATCATTAATCATTATACCATGTTTAGCCATGAATACGTTACCACATAAATCAAATAATGCTCTACCGTTGACCCTACAGATGAAACAGTTATGTTTTGCATCATAGAATTTTGACACGTATGATTCGATCATGTCATTCACCATTTTGATGAGTCTCGATCTGAGTTCATAATCCTGTTGCCCGATGACGGGTGTTAAGTCTTCACCACCAATTGTCTGAAGATCCAGCTTATAATCACCAACAACCTGCTTATTGAGTTGATCGATATCATTCATGTTGGTTGAGTAAAGTGTGTATGATACTTTATATGATCCATCGGTATTTAAACCATCCTGAATAACTTGAGTTATACGGAATAAATGATTCATATTAAGATGATTGATTATGAAGAAATCATTCTCTTTTGGCATTATTGTTCCTGGTATTATATACACATCACCATTCAATGCATAATTTCGCACAGATGTGTTTGATGCATTAGACTCTTCCGGTGCTAATGGAGAGAATCCCAATAATATCATATCATTGATCCTGTCGTATCTTAGTGGTGAATCAACACCGATAATCTGATAATGTGTTTCCATACCCATTGACAATGATGACTGTGAGTCGTTTATATTGTAATAAGTTACAAGTACTCTTCCATCCCCAATATACTTATTTATTCTACTATGGAGGAATTTATCATACTTATACATTTGATCATTCAGCAATGCATTCTCATCAAATATGAGTCCTGTCATTACATATCACCTACCTTTATATTGAATTAAATTATTATATCATCCATGCTTATTCAGCGGTTTTGAAAATTATGGCGAAGCTATTATTTTTGAATCCTATATGTATATTATTATATTGCTGATGATGCTGGTTTTGGTTTTAACGCACAAGGTAAAACTAATAGAGAAACGTAATGGTTCCTCTTGATGTAATTTCAGATCCCAATCGTAGATGACATCGGTGACAAGGTGTGGACTATTAGTAACTATCACTTTATCTGAAATTACTATATAACGGCAGTTGACATAGATTCTTAGCACTCATCAGATTTATACTTATTTTTATTGATTAACGGAAGAAGGTGATTTGTATGAGTATAGCATTAGCACTACTTAGAGGATGTCGTAAAATTACACATTTCTCGACAACATCATCAGTACAAAATTACTTATGGTATACCATGAATCACATCCGTTATATTTACATATAATTCATTTGGCGGGGGATATCCCCCGCCAACATTATGACCAACATTTTCTTGTTTTGTATGCTGTGAGCTAGTATTTTGAATTTCTATATATATATTATTATATTGAATAGAGAAAGACATTATGTCTTATCTCTACATACTACCCAGAAGGAATAACTGGGCATCAAACCCACGTAGAAGGAGTGGTTATGACAACAAAGGATTACATAATCAGATTAGGTGAGATTTCATATGAAGGATATTCCAGAATACCCACAATGGAAATATTCGTAGAATCACCTTCTAATGAAAAGAAACTAATAGGGTATCTGACCCCTTTCAGGGGATACAGATTCCAAATCAGTGCCACACGTGAGGGAGCTATGGATCTCGGTTCAAGTCCAGTCATAGCGTTCTTCAAGGACTGTCTCCCCACATTTCATGAGGAGGACTGGATCAACTTCCTCGGTTCTT
>JAFVPU010000023.1 GCA_017505165.1 Clostridia bacterium | reverse complement strand
CAGCCCATTTTTTATGATTGACGAAAGAGCCCAACTATGTCAGATTTAGCATCTGCTTATCGCGTTAACGGAAATATCCTTGAATCAATCAATGATCCAAGAGGTAAAACAATTGTTGCTTCTCCAGTTCTTGTCAAAATAACTGGAACAACTCCTCTTGGTCCAACATTCTATCTTTCTACTTCTCTCAAGCAAATCATTACTGATCTTCAACAGAAAGTCTATAGATCAATCCTTGCTGAAAATAATATTGCTAAAATTACTGGAATCAATAATAGAACACTTGATCCAAGCAATGTCAGCGTTCCATTCTCAATGATCAATCAATTCATTGAATTCCCACTTAATAAAGTTATCAATGCTAGAATGTGCTATACTTCTGCTATCAACTTTATGACTCGTGATAACTCTTCATATACTGCTGGAAACAACTATGATGCTTCAATCTTATTCAAGATCGAATATGTCGCTGATTGTGTTGGTTCTATGGTCTTATATACTCAGCTCAGAATCGATCCAAAATGGAACACTAATCGTGTTGAAGGTCAAGCTAGAGATATCGATAGCGAAACATTCACTCTTTATAAGAGCTCAATTGTTTCACAAACTTCTAATACTTATAACACAACTTCTATCAGCGGTAAAGATATTAACTGCATCCAATATGCTTATGGTAAAGACTTTATCTATGAGTATATCACCAAGATCCGCGTTAGCCTCCATGAAACAAGCAACTATTTCCAAAGCATTCCAAACTTCATGCTTAAGATCTATAACTCTATCTTAGTTGATACTGGCGTTGCTGAAATGTATCAGAGACTTGCTCGTGAAGATTTATTCGTTATTTCTCACGATCCACGCAGACCATATGGTGATTTCAAATACGGTTATCGTAGAACTTCTGGAAATACTTATAACACTGTTCAGAGCGCTAATCCAAATCGTATTATCGACGTCGACGGTCAACCACAGAAAGAAGATTATACTATCTGCATGTACTGGAACGACAAACGTGTTATGGGCGTTTCTTCAACTGCTGATAATATCGGTGGTGAATATGCTACTGGTCTTAATGGATTAAATGTCAACTATGGACTTAATGGAAATGTTGCTAGTCTCTATGGTGTTCAAGATTCTGCTTCTCAACAAGTCTTCACTATCACTGGATTCGCTAATAATTCTTCAATCCTTTGCATGCCAGTTGCTGCCACATATGGTACAATCACTGCTGATGCAACTACAGGTGCTGGTGTATGGGGTCAAGATTTAAGAGCTTATGTTCCAAGCGAAAATGTTGGTGAGTTTATCGAAGGTGCTGCCCCAGGCAATATTACCATTTATACAAGCGATAATATATATGCAAATAATTATGTCGCGTATAAAAACTTATTACAGCCACTCAGTGATTTGATCACAACTTGTATTATCCAACCAGGTGCTGTTACTAATGAATATCTTACAAGTGATGTACTTATTTCTAACGAAAGTACTGATACTCTTAATCCACAGTTTGTTTTAACTCCAATTGATACTTTACTTTCAACTTATGAGGATGTATTCCCACAACCATTTAAGAATATGTTTATCACTGAAGAAGGACAAAAAGCTCAATTCGATGCTGGACTTATGGTTTATTGCATAAGCAACTTAAGTCTTGCATCTAGAATCAGAGAATATCAGAGAACTGATAACTCTAAAGATGTTCTTATCAAAATCAATCTTAAACCAACGACTTCCGCGGTCGCTCCACTTTCTAACAATAATATTTTCAATGTTTACCTTCCAAGAAAGCAAATCACATTAAACAATTTAACAACTTCTATCATCAATTCTCTTAAATCTGTCATCAATGGAGTATTCACTCTTGGTAGCCGTCCATCTGTTCTCAACAATTTCCGCAACAATATCAAGATTGGTACTAAAGGACTTGAACTCAACTATTATGATAAATTCAACAATGGAACAACTTATCTTGAAACTGTTCTTAATCCATTCGAAGGCAATGATGTCTTGTTAAATGCTGCTGATATCTATGGTTATAATCAGGGAACTCCAGCAAACATCGCAAATGCTGTTTATAATGCTTATCTCTTAAATACTCGTGAAAGTGAAGAATATGCTCCAACAATCCAGAACATCGATTATATCAGTATCCACACATATCGTAAGATGCATGGTCTTGTCGATTTCTATGTTCCACTTACTATCTTATTCTTCTGCCAAGGTGTTGAAAGTGCTTATCCACACATCGCAACAGTCTCAAACAAAATCCACATTTATGTCGAATTCGACAATCCACTTAAATATATCTATACTACTATGACTGTTAGACCAACTGCTCTTGATAAACAAGATACTGAAAATAAGGACAGATTCTTAATGAATGCCGTTCGTGCTGATCAGTTCTTCACTGTCAACAAGGATACTGTATATCACAAACTTTATTATATCACTTATACCTTCCCACTCGAAATGCAATCTATCCTTGTTAACTATACTTCATACTTCTGGGTAATTCGTGATTATACTACGATGACAATCCAGAGCAATCAAACTATCAATGATTATGGCAGCATGATCACTGGAAATGATAACAAATTAAGCCTTCAGATCAACAAATCATCTTTCATCGACAAGATTTATATGCTTGCTCTTAACAAACAATCATATAATAGCATTTCTGCTTCATCTAACCAATATGCTGGATTCATCAATTTCTATGATATCTATCTTTGCGATTTACTTAACTATAAAGTCAATGGAAATTATACTTCTCCATTAGGCGTTGCTTATGATGGCGATTATGTTCATGCTATCCAGCAATATATGCTTAGCCCAGCATTCTTAACTCCATTCATCAGCACTTCTATCACAAGCGGAACTGCTATGGAAATCTCATTAAATCTTCCAGCTCGTCTTGCTCAATGTGCTGACTATATCTTCAACAACAAAGATAAGGAATATGCTTGTCCAAAGATCAACAACCTTTATGAATTCTCATTCAGCGCTGATTATAATAGCATGATTCCAACGAATTTTTATATTCCGAGCTATGGTCCTGTTATTTACTTAAATATCAACTATAATCGTTGCAATGGTGGTTATGTTGTTATCTTATCTCTTCTTAACATCGTCACAATCATCAATCACAACTGCTTAATCAAATTCAACACTGGTAACAATTAAAAAGATTTTACTAAAAGATTTTACTTCGTAAAATCTTTTGGGATTTGATAATGAAAAAATTCGAAAAAAAAGAAAATATTTTTTTTGAAACCTCTGCTTCGCAGAGATTTAATTTTTATACATTTTAGAACTCATTTAATAAAGTTTTTTGTTAGTTAT